>JAEVYV010000202.1 GCA_023392575.1 Bacteroidota bacterium
GTGTTTAGCGGTTGGCATTTCCACCAAAAACGATGACAGCTTCTATAGTGGCATACAGGAAGAGCTTCTCAAGGTTCACCAGTAGTGACAAAGCGGCCCCGGGCGAACAACCAGCCTCACGGGCCGCTTATAGAAAAACCCTGCTGGCCTATTTTTCTAACAAAAAAAACCTAAACAACTCAACTCCTCAACCTCAACCCAGCCCTCACCTTGTTTCTGCCTGCATGCGAAACCAAAAACAATCCGGCTCTCACCCAGGCAGAAACAATCACTAGGAAATCCATGACCTGAACTACGCAGCACAAGCACAACAAAAGCCAATACCCGCAGGAGCAAGCCAACAATCATAAGGAAAGAGATCACCTAAGATCCGTTAAAAATCAGCGGAGTGCTGCCGTGGCGTTGGCCCGGCCGCATACGCGGAGCGATTAGGGCGACCTAGACCTTTTGGTTCCTTTTGGGGCAATGCCAAAAGGAACAATAAAAGAACGCTGGCTAAAGAAGAAAGCCATACCTGCAAAACACCAATCAATTACAGCAGCCTTGATACCGCCAAAAAGAATAAACAATAAAAGACTAAACACTCAACTCTAAACCCTTCCCTCATCCTCCCCCCCGCTATCCGGAGTTTCCAACTCCGGATGCCACCACCTTCATCCCATAATGCCTGGGATGCATTGCCAGCTCATGCCCCTCCAGGCAGCTCACCTTCAGCAGCACCATCCAGGGCTGTTCTGCAGGCAGGGGCAAAGCAAGCACACAGGCTTCTGCCAGCTCACCGCCAAAAGCGTAAAGGGCAGATTCCGTGCTGTCCACTCTCAGGTCATGCCCGGTGGCAACATCGCCGTGTACAAGCACAGCTTCAAAATAAAAATGCGTCACCAATTGGTTCTGCTTTTTCACACAATCTGGGAAGAGGTCAATAGTAAGGCTAAGGCCTTTTTCGCCGGGCACTACCGTGTAGCTGGCCCGCAGCAGTTGATCCATGGAATGATTCCTTTGCATCTCCAGGCCTTGTAAGGAGGAATAGTCCAATTTGTTCTTTTCCTTCAGGGCTTTTCGCAAGCCATTGCTGATGCGCAGGGTCACTCGTCCGGTATCCAGTCCACGCAAAAAGGGCCGTAGCTTTTGTACCACCCTCCGGGCGGCCGGCCCCGCGATCCTTGACAGATCTGCATTCCTTGCCAAGGCTTCGTTCAGTACTGTTTTTGTTCTTTTCCTTCGCCAAAACACCCCTTCCCGGGTAGTCACCAATACATGGTTCTCCGGGTCGGCACAATAGGGAAGATCCCACCGGGTCCATTTCTTTTTCGGGGCCATAAACAGCAGTGTTGCTGTACCAATCTAGCAAATTCCATCCGGAAATCATAACCTCACAGGCATCTTATAGGTAAGTTACCGGCGAGTTACCGGCAACTTACCGGCAAAGAAGACCTGGTTGCTTCCGGCCCGCTCCCAGTCAAGTATGGATAAACTCCAGAATACCCCTTCTGTACCTTTCCACCCAACCCCTAAACCCCTCAACCTCAACTTTACCCTTAACCTCATCCTCCCTCCCTCCTCTCAACTTTTTCCCCCAACTTTGTCCCCATGCCCCGTGTACTCCGTATACTGAACCGATTGGCCGTAGGAGGCCCTGTACTCAACGCCACCTATCTTTCCAAATACCTGGCTCCCGATTTTGAAACCCTGCTGGTGGTGGGCGAAAAAGAGGACCATGAAAAAAGCGCTGCTTACCTGGCCGAGGGCCTGGGCATCAACTACGTCACGATAAAAAACATGGGCCGCTCGATCAATCCGGCTTCGGATTATTTTGCCTACCGTGAGTTGAAAAAACTGATCAAAAGCTATAAACCCGATATTGTACACACCCATGCGGCCAAGCCCGGGGCCCTGGGCCGGTTGGCGGCCTCGGCGGCTAAGGTGCCCGTGGTTTTGCACACCTTTCACGGCCACGTTTTTCACTCGTACTTCAACTCGGTTAAAACCAGCTTTTACATCAGCACCGAACGGTTTTTGGCAACAAAAACCGATGCCATCGTGGCCATTAGCGAACAGCAAAAAAAAGAGCTGGTGGAAGATTTTCGCATCGGCCCCCGGGAAAAATTTCATGTGGTGCCCCTGGGCTTTGACCTTGACCGGTTTCAGGCCAGCCAGGAAGAGAAAAGAAAAAAGTTCCGGCAGGAATTTGACGTGGAGGATGCCACCGTGGCCATTGGCATTATTGGCCGGCTGGTGCCGGTAAAAAATCATTCTCTTTTTCTCAAGGCCATCCGGCATGTGTTGGACCATTCGAGTAAAAATATAAAGGCCTTCATCATTGGCGATGGCGAAACCAGAAAGGATTTGGAAAATCTGGCCCGGGAAACCGGCATCCTTTTTTCTACCGAAAACGATGCCCGTCATCCTCATCCTTTGGTATTTACCTCCTGGCGCAGCGATGTGGATCTGATCAACGCCGGCCTGGATATTGTTTGTCTGACTTCCTTCAACGAAGGAACCCCGGTCAGTTTGATCGAAGCGCAGGCTGCCAATAAACCGGTGGTTTCTACCCGGGTGGGGGGGATTACCGATATTGTTGTAGAAGGCGGCACTGCTTTGCTGGCGGCAGTGCAGGAAACAGACAAGTACTGCGATCACTTGCTGCAACTGGTACAGGATGATGCTTTACGAAAACGGCTGGGCGAAAACAGCAGCCGCCATGTGATGGAGCGGTTTAGTTATCAGCGGCTGGTAAAAGATATGTCCCAACTGTATTATCAGTTATTAGAAAAGAAAAAGCGCTAATGTTTTTTTTTAGAAAAAAAGAAAATAAAACCCACCTGGACTGGCTGGGCACCGACATGCACTCGCATCTGATTCCGGGCATTGATGACGGCGCTCCGGATTTGGCCACTTCTCTGGAGCTGATTAAAGGCTTTGCTGCTTTGGGGTATAAAAAGATCATCACCACCCCGCACATTCTTTGGGAGATTTATCCCAATACCGCTGAAATCATTACGGAAGGCGCCACTGAGTTAAAGAGTGCCATGAAGGAAGCCGGCATCGCTCTGGAACTGACCGCTGCCGCCGAATATTTTATTGACGAGCATTTTCAGCAGCTCCTGAAAAACAAAACCCCCTTGTTGTGCATCAGCGGCAATATGGTGTTGGTGGAGTTTTCCATGCTCACCGCTCCCCTGGATTTGCAGCAGGTATTGTTTGAGCTGCAAATGCAAAACTACCAGCCGGTAATTGCCCACCCCGAGCGGTACGTGTACTTGAGCCGGAAAAAAGAGTTCTTTGACGAGCTCAAAAATGCCGGCTGCTTTTTTCAACTGAACCTGCTTTCCCTGGTCGGGCATTACGGTCCTTCGGTGCAGCAGCTGGCCGAATACCTGTTGAAGAAAGACCATTATGATTTTGCCGGTACGGACCTGCACCATCAGAAACACCTGGCCGCTCTGCAAAAATTGAGTTCTTGCTCTTTGCTCAAAAAATTAAAAGAGTCGGGCCTGCTTAAAAACAACCAGCTTTAACATAATTGGATGGACGGTATGAATACTCAGGACGTGATTTTGGTAAACGAAAAGGACGAGCCGCTTGGAACAATGGAAAAAATGGAAGCGCACCAAAAAGGCTTGCTTCACCGGGCCTTTAGTGTTTTTATTTTTGACAGCAAAGGAAGAATGCTTCTGCAGCAGCGGGCCGCTCAGAAATACCATGGCGCTCATTTATGGACCAACGCCTGTTGCAGCCATCCCCTTCCCGGTGAGGAAACCGTCACCGCTGCCACCCGCAGGCTGAAGGAGGAGTTGGGATTTGTTACCGATATACGGGAAATTTTTTCTTTCACTTATTGCTCCCCGGTAGAGAACAATTTAATGGAACACGAATACGATCATGTGTTTGTGGGTGTGTACGAAGGAAGCATTCACCCCCATCCGCAGGAAGTGGCGGACTACCGCTACGAAGAAATAGATGAAATAAAAAAAAGCCTTCATCAAAACCCCGAAGGATTTACCGTGTGGTTTAAAATTGCTTTTCCCCGGATCGAAAGCTGGTGGAGGGAAAACTTCGGCAATGCACGATAACCCGGTGCCTGCAACCGCGGCTGCAAGCGGTGATGAATCACTTACGGGGCCGGTTCTCCTCAGTTTAAGGCATTCTACTACCAAATGGCTAGCAAGATGATGGTTGACAAATGATTGATGACAGAAGAGAAAGAGGCTGTTTCCGTCTCACGTCTGCCGTCTCCCGTTTCACGACATGTTGTCTTGCCAGCGGTTTCGTATAAATTACATAACTCGTGAACTTGTAAGCTCAAGAACTCTCTCAACTATACTCCTTCAATACCTGCACCAGGGTGTTGGCCGGCACCACACCGGATTGCCGCCACTTTACCTGTCCGTCCTTAAAAAGAATTAAGGTGGGCACACTTTGAATTTGAAACTGCTGAGCGGCCGCCTGGTTTTTATCAATATCAACTTTAATGATCGTTGCCTTGTCGCCGAGGCTGTCTTTGGCTTGTTTGAGAGCCGGCGCCATCATTTTACAGGGCCCGCACCATTCGGCGAAAAAATCAACCAGTACTGGTTTTCCGGACCGTATGACTTCTTGAAAACTGGCCATTGTTTTTACTAAATTACACAACACAGAGCATACCAAACTGAAAAGAGCTTCTGCCGGAGTGGTACAATTATTATAATTTTTTGCCGCATGAATGAAGGGCTTCTTACCAAAACAATAAAGATCTTGTTGTTTCTTGTGTTATCCGTTTTGATCTTGATCTATGCCAAACCTTTTCTGGTGCCGCTCGCCTTTGCCGCTTTGTTTTCCATGCTGCTTTTGCCCCTGTCGCTCCGCTTTGAAAAATGGGGCTTGGCCCGGGGCCTGGCAACGCTGCTGACCACCGTGCTTTTTGCCGTGCTGATCGCTGCTGTGGTTTATGTTTTGATCGGACAGATAACCGAGATTTCCAAAAATGCAAAAGGCATCGAACAGCAGTTCAACCAAAAAATCGGAGAGTTGAGAGATTATGTCAATCACAGGTTTGGTATTTCCCACCAAAAGCAGGAGGAAATCATTCAAGGCAATCCGTCAACAGGTAGCGGCAAACTGGCCTCTGTTTTTTCGGGCCTTGTTGCGTCCCTGGGTTCCTTTTTAACCGATCTGGTTTTGACCTTTGTCTACCTGTTTCTTTTTTTATACTTCCGCCCCCACCTGCGCAAATTTCTATTGATGCTCGTTCCGGCAACCGATAAAAAGAATGCGCTGGCCATAGTGGATGAAGCCAGAGGGGTGGCGCAGAAATACATTACCGGACTTTGCTGGATGATCCTTTGCCTTTGGATCATGTACAGCATTGGCTTTTCGGTGGTAGGGGTGAAGAATGCTGTTTTTTTTGCCATTCTGTGCGGCCTGTTGGAAATAGTGCCCTATGTTGGAAACCTTACCGGTAACATCATTACCATTGTTGCCGTGGTGATGCAGGGCGGCAGTACTTCTATGATCCTGGGCGTGGTGCTTACCTATGGCACGGTTCAATTCCTGCAAACCTATATTCTGGAACCGCTGGTGGTAGGAAAGGGCGTACGCTTAAACCCCTTGTTTACCATTGCCGGAATTGTTGCCGGAGAATTGATCTGGGGCGTGCCGGGCATGATCCTGGCCATTCCGCTATTGGGCGTCACCAAAATTGTCTGCGATCATGTTGAACCCTTAAAACCTTATGGCTTTTTGATTGGGCAGGAAAGAAAGTCAAAAAGCGGGGTGGTTGCCAAGGTGAAGCAGTGGGTGAAGTAGCGGCCCGGTTAAATTAAACTGGCCAGCCCTTTTAAAACCTTGTTCAAATCAATGCCGGGGCCCAGTACGCCGGCAAAAAGGTCTCCTTCTGTTTTGAGTCGTTCCAAAATGTTGTGGAGGGTGAACTGAGTGATTTGCAACCCTTTTTTTACTTCATCCCAATGCAGGGGCGCCGAAACCGGGGCACCCGGCCGGGGCCGTACAGAATAAGGGGCACAAATGGTTTGAATGGGGCGGTTCTGCAAATAATCGATATAAATTTTGTCTTTTCGTTTTTGCGGGTTGCGCACCAAGCTGGTGTGCGCCGGAAACTCCGCATGCACCAGGTGGGCAATCAGCTCGGCCAGTTGCCGGGATTGCTCGTAGTTGTATTTTGCGTTCAGGGGTATGTAAATGTGCAGGCCGGTGGATCCGGAGGTTTTGGGATAGGAAGGAATTTGCAAACTGTCCAAAACCTGTTTGACCACCTGCGCCGTCTCAATCACTTTTTCAAACGGGATGTTGCCGGGGTCCAGGTCAATGACAGACCAGTCGGGGGCCTGGGGCGTTTGCACCCTGGAGTGCCAGGGGTTCATTTCAATGCATCCCAAATTAGCCATGTACAAAAGCGACGCCGTGTCGGTGCAGATCAAAAACTCCTTGGGCTCGCCGGTTGATTCACTATAGCGTTCAAAAGTTTTCAGCCATTTATCAATTTTGCCGCCCATGTTTTTGTGGTAAAAATGCGGGCCGGTAATGCCGTTGGGAAACCGGTTCAGTGACTGGGGCCGGTCTTTCATATAGGGCATGATGTGGTCTGCCGCGGCATAGTAATAGTTCAACAAGCTGCCCTTGGTGATTTTTTCTTTGGGCCAGTAGTATTTTTTGAGATTGGTGAGATGCAACAAATGCCCCTCAATGGTGACGATTTTTTCTGTTTCCTTATTGTCTAGCAAGAAGGTCTTGTCTTCACCTTCTTCCTTGCCTTCTATTTCTCCCACTATTTGTTCCACCTTCTGTGGTTGTTCTTCGTTTAGTTCAAAGGCAACCTTGTCTTCCCTCATCCCCTGAAAAGAAGCATGTCGCATCACTCCCTCTTTTGTCAGCTCGGTGTATTTTACTTCGCAAACCAAAAATGGCTTGAGCCACACCGGCGTTTCGGTAAGGTCGGGTTCTGCTGCAAAAGGACAGTGGCGGGTGATGTGCGGCTTCATTTTTTTGAGCACCTCCTGTTGGCTGGAAGCCGAAAAACCCGTTCCCGTTTGTCCCAGGTAGGTTAACGCTCCCTCGTCATAACTGCCCAGCAACAGGGAGCTGAAAAGCTGGTCGGTGTCCCGCTTTTTGGTATAGCCGCAAATAATGGCTTCTTGCCTTTGCTCCGCTTTTATCTTAAGCCATGTTTGGGACCGGATGTTGGGCAGGTAGGGCGCATCTTTCTTTTTGGCAACAATGCCTTCGAGGTGGTTTCGCCGGGCAAGGGCAAAAAAATCCTTACCTACGGCATCGATGTGATCACTAAAGCGAATCAAACTATGCTCCGGAATAATTTGTTTCAAGGCTTCCCGCCTGAGGTACAAGGGTTCCTGGGTGATGTCCAGGCCATCCAGCCACAGCAGGTCAAAAACATAATACACCAACTGGCCCTGCCTGGTCTTTTCCCATTGCTGGATCCCGCTGAAATCGGGTACGCCTTCTTCGTTTAACACAACAATCTCGCCATCCACCACGGCGTTGATCTTCCAGTGCGCCAGCGCCTGGTGAACGGGGGCAAATTTTTTGGTGAAGGAATGGTTGTTGCGTGAGCGGATGTCCGCCCTGCCTTTTTCCAGGTACGCCAGCGCCCGGTAGCCATCGAGCTTTAACTCAAACAGCCACTCTTCGTCGCTAAAGGGTTCGTCCACCAAAGTGGCGAGCATGGGCCTTACACCCTTGGGCATAGCCGAAACGATGGCCTTGCTGAATTTTCGTTTCACCAGCGCAACGAGGCTATCAACATCTTTTTGCTCCGGCCGAACATCAATTTCAATTCGGCTGTTTGTTTTTTTTGCCGGCCTGGCTTTTTTTAAAGGCAGTTTTTTCAAGGCAGCACCGAACGTTTTTGGTTTGGACGTTTGTTTTCGCACATTGTTTTTGGAGTGGCTCATGGGATATAAATACAAAAAACCAGTGCCATTGGCTAGCCCGGATGCCGCCTGTTGCTGCTAACGCATTGGAATTCAGGCGGATGTTTTTTATCCACCGCAATGCACAGAAGTTCACAGAAAACAAGCGGGTTGTGGGTAACTATGTTGGTAAACGGGCTTTCAATCGTTTCATTCAACTTTGCTTTTAAACCGGCACAAATGAATAAGAGTATTTGTCTGGCCACGGGGGTTTTTCTTTCCCTGCACTCCTTTTCTCAAAACACATTTAAAGCTTTAGTAAAAGAGAAAGAAAGCAACGAAGCGCTGCCGGGTGTTACGGTTTCCGCAGATAGTTTGCTGCTCAATGGCGTAACCAATGACAGCGGGCTGATTGTATTTACCCGTTTGCCCGAGGGCTCGTACCGTTTTCATTTTTATTCGGTCGGCCACAAGCCCCAATCGGTTTTCGTGCAACTGCCCGATACAACCACCCTGACGGTGTTTCTTCAAAGAGAAGAAAAAACTTTGGAAGATGTGACCGTCATTTCCACCACCCGAAACAACCAACGTATAGAGAACGCCCCCTTGAAAGTAGAAGTGTTGGGCAAGGAGGAGATGGACGAAGAAAATGCGATCCGTCCGGCCAATATTGCCAGTATTTTGGGGGATGTGAGCGGCATCCAGATCCAGCAGTCCTCGGCCGTTTCGGGCAACGCCAACATACGCATCCAGGGGCTGGAAGGACGCTACACGCAAATCCTGCGGGACGGCATGCCGCTGTTTGAGGGCTTTTCGGGAAGTTTTGGTGTTTTGTCCATTCCGCCGCTGGATCTCCGGCAGATAGAATTGGTGAAGGGCTCAGCCTCGACCCTGTACGGTGGCGGTGCCATTGGCGGATTGATCAATCTGATCTCCAAAAGGCCGGCAGCAAACCAAGAGCTCCTGCTTACTTTGAACCAAACCACCTTAAAAGAAAGCGATGCCAACGTCTATGCGTCCAAAAAGTACAAAGGAGCAGGCTATACTTTTTTTGGCGGCCTTACCTATCAAAAGCCTGTTGATGTCAATAAAGACGGGCTGACCGACTTGCCCCGGCTGGCAACCGCAATCATTCATCCCCGCTTGTTTTTTTATCCCAATGACAAAACAGTTATTATCGCAGGCTATGGGGGTACTTTTGAAAAACGCAAGGGTGGCGATTGGGAGCTGATCAACGGCGCCGGGAGCAGCCAGCACCCGTTTTTTGAAGAAAACAAAACAGCACGGCACACCGGGGAATTGATTGCCGAAAGAAACCTGCCGCAAGGCGGCAAGGCCATCCTAAAAGCAAGCCTGAGCAATTTTGACCGGGTCATTCAAACCAATACACATTATTTTAAAGGAGCGCAGCTAAACTATTATACCGAAGCTTCGGTCTTCTTGCCAAAAAAACACTGGGACTGGGTGCTGGGCCTGAACATGCAGGGCGACCGTTTTCGAAAAAAACCTTCCGACCCCGTTTTGCTTCAAAACTTCAGTAATACCACAGTGGGCGGCTTTGTGCAAAATACCTGGCGCCTGCCCGCCAACACCCTATTGGAAACCGGCTTGCGTGTTGACCGCCATGCCCGGTACGGAACATTTGTTTTGCCCCGCACGGCCTTGTTCCACCGCTTCAGCCAGCAATGGGCCAGCCGCCTGGGGTTTGGCATGGGGTACAAAACGCCCAATGCCCTGGCTCCGCAAAATGTGGACTATCCCATTGAAAAAATAACCCCCATTGGAGCGGCCGTGGATGCAGAAGTGTCGTATGGCTTTAATGCGGAAGTAAATTTTAAACAGCCGCTGGGTGCGGGGCGTTCTGTGTTTGTAAACCAGGCATTTTTTCTTACCCGTTTGGCCTCTCCCATTGTTGCGGCTCAAATGCCTTCGGGTGATGTGGTGTTTGCCAATCAGCCCAAACCCATTCTCAGCAAGGGGCTGGATACGTACCTGCAATTGAATTTGAGGGATTGGGAAATATACGCCGGCTACACATTTACCATCGCCGAACGAACCTACCTGCAGCACAACCGGTTCATGCCCCTGACCCCCAAAAACCGCTTGGCTTTTACCCTGGTAAAAGAAGTGAAAGAACATTGGCGCCTGGGCCTGGAAGGTTCTTATACCGGCCCTCAATACAGGGATGATGATCCCAGAACGCCGGGGTATTTTTTGCCGCGGCCATGGTGCAAAGAAACCTGGGGAGCCATGTGGCGGTGGTGCTGAATGGCGAAAATCTTTTTGATTACCGGCAGTCCCGGCACGAACCCTTATTTACGGGCAGTATTCTTGATCCGGTGTTCAAGCCCCTGTGGGCGCCTATTGACGGACGGGTGGTCAATCTTTCGGTACGAATAAAAAAGTGAGCGCCAGAAAGTAAGCTACTTGTAAAAACCAGCAAGCCCAACTAAAAAGAAGGGCTTGGTGACTTTATGAGAATTGAAATTTAAAGGTTTAAATACCACAACATGCTGAGCAGGGCCAGCAGAAAAATAATGGTTTGGTAAAGGTCCTTACCATGGTCTTTTTGAATTTGTTTTTGTTTCATAGCGTAGCGTTTAAGAGTGATGAATACTCATAGGAAATATGGACGCTATGATTTTTCGAAAGGGAATTGGCGTAACATTTCTTCGTACGAAGTGGAACGGAGCTGGTGGTTGTTCTACTGCGGTTTTTCGATAGAAGAAAAAAGAACCTTTATTGGAATGATGTAAACCTAGTGCCTGATTTTAATCAAAACAATAGGATTTCTACGATGTGTATAACTTATTGATCTTTTGGAGCGGGAAAGGAGGGCCGCTTGAGAATCCAATGGTTTTGCAGAAAAAAGCAAACGTTGGTGTGAATGGCAAGGGGTTAGGTCTGAAAGGTCCGGTTGATTTTTTTATCCTGCTGTTTGGTTTTCCAGTAAGCCAGGGGGCTGGTGAGCAGGCCGCAAAGCTCCATCAGGGAAAACCGTTTGAGCACTTTGGTATGAGGGCTGAATAAATTTTTCAAGTTCCACTTCAACAGCCAGTCCACAAAAAAGAAGGCAACAATGGAAGTCCTGCGAACGGTTTTTTTATTGAAGCAATCCAGCAAATAACAGCCAAAGCTGCGGCCGTTGTCCATGATTTGTTTTTGCAAGGCCTTGTTTTCCCGTCGGTGATGGTGCCAGATGAGCATGCTGGGTTCATAAACAAAAAAATGTCCTTTGTTGACCAACCGGTGAAACATTTCTACATCACCGCCGCCGTGGCTGGGGGTGCCCACGTCCAAAGCCGTATCAAAAAAACCAATTGTTTCAAAAACCTCTGTTCGGAAGGCCATGTTGGCGCCAATGCCAAAGCTGCTGGCCCATAGCAACTGCCTTGGTGTAAGCTCACTTTTTTTAAAATTGCGTCTTTTGAAACCGTGTCCCATGCCTCCGTAGCTCAATTCAAATAAATGCTGGGCCGTTGTTTCCAATTCGGCAGGAGCTACATAGCCGCTGGCCCCCATCACTTCTTTGTTGGCAAAAATGCCGGCAACGGCTTGCAGCCAAAAAGCATCCACCCGTACGTCATCATCGGTAAAGGCAACAACACTGTACCGGGCTTCGGCCAGGCCGCGGTTTCTTGCCCGGTTAAGTCCCGGCTGGGGTTCGCAAACGTATTTCACCGGCAGGTTGGATACCAGTTCCCGGGTGTGGTTATCGGAAGGGGCGTTGTCAATAACAATTATCTCATAAAGCGGATAGGCAAGGGCAAGCAATGTGTGCAGGCAGGTGGCCAGTTGGACGGTGCGGTTACGGGTGCAAACCACCACGCTGATACCCTCAGCCGGAGCCGAATGAACATTTTCCAGAGCAACGGGGCAAGCCAGCATTTGGTCCACCAGGGCATTACCCATCTGTTCTTTAATCTTTTGAATGATTTCTTCGGGGGTGATGCCGGCGTTTTCGTTTTTTGCAAAAGCAATCCAGCCAAGCGGTTTTTTATTGGATCGGATCAGCACACGGTAATGCGGGTACGCTTCTTCAAAGGCAATAACAGAAATAAGGTTTGCTAAATCCAGTTCCAGTATTTTAGTGGTCATTCCGGTTGTGTTTGGTGTGTTCTGAATGAAGCTGAGTCAGTTTTTCCAGTGCAATGGCTTTTGTCAAGGGAGCGGAGAAATCTGCAGCCAGGATGGAGCGCAGATGAACGCCTTTCAGCCGTTCGGCTCCCGGATTCGCAGGGATGTTTCCGATTGGTTGTTTTCCAAAAACCAACCGCACGCCGGCCGGCCGGTAACGGTTCAGTTTTTCTTCTGCTGCTTTAAGGCCGTCTTTTAAATCAATTTCAATTTCGTCAGTTTGTGTTTTGCCAGATCGGTAGTGCAGGTATTCGTTTAGTTTTTTTCGGCTGCCTAATGCGGTCAGCAGGCCCCGCAGGTACCAATAGTTGTGCAAGTTGTAATTAAGGGTATTCCATTCCCGGCGCAGCCGCATGGCTTCCAAAACGGGCATTGTTTTTTCCAGGCAAAAAGCGGCCAGGTCTGTCAGGCCCGGAAAGTAAACGGTGAACAAAGTGGTTTTGGACTGCAGAAAAGTGTATACCCCTTTTTGCGAAGCGCTTTGAAGCGCTGTGGTTAAACCGGGGTGTTTGTGCCAAAGTTGAACATCGGCCTTGCCTTCTTCCCTTTTTCTTTTTAAGGAGCGGTGCAGGTTGGTGGCCTCGTCGCGGTGGTAGCCCCAGGCGTTTTTACAGAATACAAAATCGGCACCGGATTGAAGCAGGCGCAAACCCAACTCATAGTCTTCCCGGCATTGGAGTTGGGTATCAAACCCTTGAACTTTTTTAAAAAGCTGCGTGGAAACCGAGAAGTTGCCGCTTAGCAAATCTTCGTAACAATACCGGTAGCGGAGATTTTGCATTTGCTGGAATTTTTGCTCCCACCAGGACCGCAAGCTCAGTTGGTAAAAGCCGGCTTTGGGTGGTACTGCAAAAGGCAAATAGCCAAGGGCTACCGTGTTTTCGTTTTGGTGCGCTTCGACATGTGCTTCAATCAAGTTTTCGGAAGGGTCAATGTCGTCGTCTAAAAACAACAGCAGCGGGCCCTTTGCCAAAGCGGCTCCTTTGTTACGGGCTGCGGCAGCACCTTCTCCCGCCAATTCGATATGATGGAGCAAAAACGGTGCTGCGTAATTTTGCAGCATGCTGTGGGTGGCATCGGTACAACCATCCGCAGCTACAATCACCTGCATTTTTTCTGCGGCAAAGGTTTGGGTCCCCAATTTATCCAACAGGCGCCTTAGGGATTGGTGCCGGTTGTGGCTGGGAATCACCACACTGATCGTGGGCAAAAGAGAACTCATTGGGTTTTAGTTCTTTTTTTTAATTGTCTTTTTGACGCAAAATATTTCCAGGGGCCCAAAACACACCCCTGTAATTCTGCAAGCAACAGATTCAAAGGCTGGCTGCCGGGCCGGCCAAAAAGGGAGCGGAACACATTAGGCAGCTGCTCGTATATGAACCAGCCATAGGGCAGCTTCAGTATGCCCAGTTCTCCTTCCGCCAACAGCAGGCGGGTCCAGTAGGCATACACGCCAATGCCGTAGCCTTTGATGGCTTTCCGGGTTTCCGCCCAGGTGCGGCGGTGGCGGTGCCAGCTCAGCGCCCGGGGTTCGTAAACAATGTGGTAGCCGGCCAAAAGTATCCTTGAAAAAAACTCATGGTCGCCGCCCGATTGGGTGGGGGTGCCTGCGTCCAGTGCTTCATCAAAAAGTCCAACATGCAGCTGCACTTCCTTGCGCAAAGCCATGTTGGCTCCGGCGCCAACCTGGCCGGTTGCCAGCGGGTTGCCCGACAAAGGCGTATGGATTTTTTTTGCAAACCCCTTACCAAAAGGACTGTATTTTTCAAAAGCCTCCTGGGCTTTGGTTTCCAGCTCCAGCGGCATGGTCATGCCGGTTACACACATCACCAGCGGGTCGTTAAAATTTTGTACAAGGGCCCTTAACCACAAAGGATCGGGTGTGGCATCATCGTCGGTGAAGGCAATGACTTCATGGCGTGCCTCCTTTAGGGCCCTGTTTCGGGCCACATTCAGCCCTTTGCGGTTTTCGCATACATATCTGACGGCAGGATAATTTTCCACCAGCTCCCGGGTGGTATTGGTGGACGGGCAATTATCGATCACCAGTATTTCCTGGCCGTCGTGGGGTAACAACATTAAGGCGTCCAGGCAGCGGCGCAGGTCGTCTGTTCTGTCGCGGGTACAAATGGCAATGGTTGCCCTGGGGGCGGTAAAACCCACAATCTCCGCCTCATCGAAATCTAAATAGTTGTCCAGCCAGGCGTTTTTTAACGCATAGCCAGCGGCATCTATGAGGTCCTGCCGGTACTCTTCTACATATAGGTTTCCGTTGATTATGGGAAGGGTCTTTTTGCCTACGGGTCTTTTGTTGTACCGGATGAGCACAAATGCCCTGGAATAGGCAGACAGGCCTGTGATTTTTGCAGGCAGGGCCAAAAGGTCGAGGTCAAGAACAGCGGTAGGCATTCGCTTCACTAACTAGGGTTAAAAGACTCTTTTAGAAAAAAACAGCTTTCGATTTGCGGCCGAATGATGCCCGGCCAGTTCCCGAAATAATTCATCCCTTCCCGTACGTCCTCTACATCAAAGGCAATGCAATTGGAGAAGGTATAAATGGGGTAGAAATTGTTTTTGACAACCGTTAAGGAGATCGTATAGGTGTTGTTGTTCAAAAGGTTGGCCGGTATGACGCTTTGCAGGGCCAAAACACCTCTTTCTGCTTTGATGGTTGGGGAGCCCAGGTCAAAAACACATTCCCCGGCAGCCGTCAGCAAACAAATATTGACATTTACATTGAACCCCTGCTGCAGGTGCCAAAGTTCCACATCCAGTTGAACCGGGGTGTGTACAGTGATATAGCCGCCTTTGTCTTCGGTCTGCGGCGTTATTTGAATGCTTTTTAGCCGCACAATTTCATTGCCGGGGGCGGATTCTGTTTTGTCCCACCGGTGTTCGTTTTTCTGCAGTTGAAAGCTGCCTATGTAGGCGCCGGTCACTTCTTTGGGGTTGCCTATTTTTTGCATCCTTCCCCGATCCAGCCACAGAGCGGTGGAGCACAAATTGGTTATGGCCTGCATGCTGTGGCTTACAAAAAGGATGGTGCGGCCATTGGTGCTGGACACCTCCTGCATTTTGCCCATGCATTTTTTCTGAAACTCCGCATCGCCCACGGCCAGCACTTCGTCCACAATCAAGATGTCGGGTTCCAGGTGTGCCGCCACGGCAAAGGCCAGCCGGACATACATGCCCGAAGAATACCGCTTTACCGGGGTGTCAATAAATTTCTCAATACCGGAAAACGCCACAATTTCGTCAAACTTGTTTCGGATCTCTTCCTTGCTCATTCCCAGGATGTACCCACTGTTGTATATGTTTTCCCGTCCGGATAATTCATTGTGAAAGCCGGTGCCCACCTCCAGTATGCTGCTCATCCTTCCCTTGCCCCTAACGGTGCCCTTGGTGGGGCTGACAATGCGGGAAATAATTTTAAGGAGGGTGGATTTGCCCGATCCGTTACTGCCGATGATGCCCAGGGCCTCCCCTTTTTTTAATGCAAAATTCACGTCTTTTAGCGCCCAGATGATCTGGCTGTTTATTTCGGCTTCCTGTAAAAAAAACGGGTCCTGTTTTTTCAATACAGATTTGTTCCACCAGTATTGCAGGTCCTGGCGCAGGGATCCGGTGCCAATGGCCCCCAGCTTGTATCGTTTTGATAGGTGCTCTACTTCAAGTACTGTTTCTGCCATACGTCAGGTTAAATGACATCAATGAGTTTGTTCCCTTGTTTGTGGAATAAATACAGCGCACCGGCCAACGATGCAATCATAAACAACACAGTATACAAAAACTGTGGGAAGGATACAAGACCCTCTCCAAAAAGGCCCAGCCGGAACAACTCGAACAGGGGCGTCAGGGGGTTAAGGTTGATCAGCCAGCGCATGGTTTCCTTTACCGAGGAAAGGGAATAAAAGACCGGTGTTACAAACATCAGCAACCGGATGCCGATCCCCACCAGGTTGGACAGGTCGCGGTATTTGGCCGTGAGCACAGAGAAGATCAGCCCCATGCTAAAGCTGATGATGCCCGTAAACAAAATGGCCGCCGGAATGGCGAAAGCGGAAGCGGAAAGTGGGAAGCGGTGTTGGGTAAAAACAGCATAATAGGCCGTGAGCAAGAACAGCAACACGACCTGGATCAGCAGTCGAAAAAAATGGGTGGTGAGTACCGACAGGGGCATGATGATCCGGGGAAAGTAAACTTTGCTAAACACATGAATGTTGTCCCGAAACGTATTGGTGATGCCCCCAAAACTGTCGTTGAAAAAACTCCAAAGCACAATGCCCGAAAAATAAAAAAGAGCAGGGGGAAGGTTGGTGCCGGTAGAAATATTCAGAAACCTGCCAAACACCAGGGCATAAATCACCAGCGTAAGCAGGGGTTGAAACAAAATCCAAAGAGGACCCAAAAGCGTTTGCTGGTAGTTCAGTAAAAAATCCCTTCTTACCAAGCTGCCCAACAAGTGCCGGTACGAAAGCAGGGATCGCAGGTTCCAACACCACCGGGCAGTGGAGCTGATTTCCCA
>JAEVYV010000203.1 GCA_023392575.1 Bacteroidota bacterium
GGCAATACAACGATCTTCTGGTGGAATATCAAAGCAAAGGATCAAACGATAACGAAATTAAAAAACGACTGGACGAACTGCAAAGCCAAATGAATGCTGCGGCCCCAACATCAATCAGCCCTGCAGAGACCCAGCCGGTGCAAAATCAATCTTTATTAAATGACAGGCGAATTACCGCCGAGGGACAGCTGCGCTCGGTCAGATTCAAAATAAAAGGATACCTGAGTAGACTGCATGAATTAAAAAGCACGCTGCGCAACACATCTCCGGCCTCTTCGGCTTCGCTCGACAAGTTTGATAAGGAAATAGAGTTTGCCCAACTTGAATATTCCAACACTAAAGACAAACTCCTGACCGCTTCAAACATTAACGAGGGCCTTGGCCAGAATTTCAAGCAAACACTATATGGACAGCCGGTGTTTGAGCCCGAACCTTCAAAAAGAATGGTTGTGATGGGGCTTTCCGGATTTAGTGCTTTAATCCTTTCTTCTTTATTTTTCATATTCATCGCTTACATTGATCAATCCATTAAAACACCTTCTCAATTTGAGCGGCAGACCAATTTGAAGCTGCTTGGCACCGTGAACATGATCAATATGAAACATGCGAACCTGAAAGATCAGGTAACGGAGATAGAGAAGGAGGACGCCCATCGCAATAACTCTTTCCGGGAGCTCTTGCGCAAACTTCGGTACGAAATAGAACGCAGTGGCAACCGGATTATACTTTTCACCAGCACCGAGCCCCAGCAAGGAAAAACAACCCTTTCCCAGGCGTTGGCGTTCAGTCTCAGCCTGAGTAAAAAAAGGGTTCTCATTCTGGACACCAACTTTTGCAACAACGACCTTACGGTCCTGAATAATGCCCACCCCACGCTTGAACAATTTTCGTCCAATGGCCATTTTGATTTAAGCCATGTGGAACAGTTAATTACCCAAACCGGGGTGCCCAATGTTGACATAATCGGATGCAGGGGTGGAGACTATACCCCAACCGAAATTCTTCCCCACAACCATTTACTCAATTTTTTACCCGACCTTCTTAAGCAATATCAATACATATTTATGGAAGCGGCTCCGTTGAACGGTTTTACGGATACGAAAGAACTGGTTCGGTACGCAGAAGGCGTAATCGCTATCTTCTCGGCTACCGCCGAAGTAAAACAAGCCGACCGGGAATCAATTAAATACTTGCAGGAATTGGACGGTAAATTCATGGGAGCGATCTTAAATAAAGTTCAAAAAGAAAATATGAGCCTATAAGCAATGCTCTAAAACATTTTTACTTTGGCCAACCTTTTTGCAGATACCCTTTTAACCAAGAAAACATTGCCAAAGCCATCCGCCCAAAGAATGGAGTGGGTGGACTATGCCCGCGGCCTTGCAATTATTCTTGTAGTATACCGCCACACCATGGTGGGCCTTAAAAGAGCAGCCATAGATGTGCCGGCATTTTTATATAATATTCAGGAGTTCCTGGTTAATGTACGAATGCCGGTATTCTTTGTTCTTTCGGGTATATTTCTTTGGCGATCTTTGAAGAAAAAACCACCAAACACCCTCATAAAGAACAAAGCATTTACGCTTTTATATCCTTACCTGCTGTGGACCATCATCTTCATCACCATCCAAATCTTTTTATCGGATTACACCAACTCGAAAAGGTCCCTGGCAGACTATTCATACATTGTTTTACAACCAAGGGAACTGGACCACATGTGGTACTTACTTGCCTTGTTCAATACCAGCTTTGTACTGATTCTTTGCTTTCGGTTTTTGTTAGATAAGCCATTCTTGCATCTAGCCATTGGCGTTTTTTTGCATTGCATGCATTACTGGCTACGAGACTACAGCTTGTTCTCTGATCTGTGCTACTATTACATCTTCCTGGCCCTGGGCGTCAGCATTTCAAAATTTGCAATGGAGTACGATAAAAAGCCCATTGCCATGACGTGGAAGCTCTTCTTTCTTACCCTGCCTGTTTTCATTGCCGGTCAAGTTTTTTGGCTGAAGAATATAAATGAGAATTACGAGCCTGTGAAAAACAGCTACCTTCCTCTTTTTCTAATCATCATACTTATTGCCTGCCTGGCGTTTTATTGCATCTGCAAAATCCTTTACAGTTTAAAGATTGCCAAATGGTTGAACGTGGTAGGAAGAAGCTCATTACATATATACATCCTTCACCTTTTGATCATTTCGTCATTTCGTATTTTTTGTACAAAGGTTTTAGGGTTTACGAATGTTTACTTCCTTATATGCGGCAGCCTTCTACTCAGTATCACACTCCCTCTTTTCGTTCAAAGACTGTCCCTAAGCCGGCCTTGGATTCACTATTTTTTTTCACTGGAAAAACCACAAAAGAATTAATGTCTACCAAATATTCATATTGGATACATTCAGGGAAGTACTCTTTGTTGCACAAAGTTTTTGTGCTGCTTTCCGGAGTGATCTCCTTTATGCTTTTAGCAAGGGCCTTACAACCCGATGCCTTAGGCATTTGGGGGCTTTTTCTTATTATTTCTTCAATTGTTGAAACGCTGAGGAATTCCCTTATCAGGAACGGGTACGTGCTGTTTATCAACACAAAAGAACCCCAGGACCATCCGGGCATTGAGTACGCAGCCATCTTTACCAACATTGTTTACTCGTTTCTTTTTATTCTCTTATTTCTTGTCTTTGGATCTTTCCTTGAACGAGTTTTTAACGCAGAAGGGCTGGCGGTGCTGTTGCATTATTATTGCCTGACGCTTTTGCTGCTCCTGCCGTTCTCCTACCTGGAGATTTTTTTGATTTCCAGAGCTGACTTCAAGGCTGTTTTTTGGATGTATTTCAGCCGCAATGGCCTTATGCTTGCAGGGATTGTGGCGGCCTATTTTTCGGGGTGGGCGCTAAGCTTTTTATTTCTGGCACTACTCTATGGCGCAGGTGCACTCGCAGGGCTATTATCGGGCATGGCCGGCTATAATAAGTACAACAAGGCGCTTATTAAGAAAAACAGTGCCATTCTACCCCAGTTTATTGGCTTTGGCAAGTTTGTGTTTGCCAACAACCTATTCTCCCTACTGTTTCGGAGCACCGACAGCTTCATGTCTTCTTCTCTTATTTCCGCAGCAGCTTCGGCCTTTTATTCAACCTGTACCCGCATCACCAACCTGGTGGACATGCCCTCCCAAGTGTTTGCTGATATCATGTTTCCCAAAGCGGCACAGATCATGAAGAACAATGACCGTCAGGGCATTAAACTAATTTATGAAAAGACCGTGGCGGCAACATTAACCTTTACGCTTCCGGCAATAACGTTCATCTTTATTTTTCCCAAGGAACTGTTGGTCATTTTGGCTGGCAGGGAATATATCCAGGCCGCCCCTATTTTGCAGGTCATGGTCTTTTATGGCCTTTTTCTGCCCTTCATAAAGCAATTTGGGAATGTTACCGATGTACTGGGTGTGCCCAAAATAAACTCCATCCTGATGGCGGTGTTTGCTGTGTTCAATATTTGCATGAATCTGGTCGGCATTCATTATTTTGGATTGTATGGCTCGGCCTATGCAACAATGACCTCGTACTTTCTTTTGTTTATCTGCACCCAAATAATTTTATTCAAACTGCTGAATGTTAGTCAGCGCTCTGTATTCAAAAATGTTTTTTTGTTTTATGGAGAGTATGCCAGGTTAATCAAAGGCTTTTCCGGCCAATTTATCACCAACCGGATCCGGAACGGATTTCGCTCGGGCCAGACGCCTTAAACCATTTTAAATCATGCTTACCAATCGAAACATACTGTGCATATCGACCCCACAATGGAGCAGCAATTATGCTTCGACCATCGTGCAACTCATGACCAGCCTAGGGCGACACAACAGGGTTCTTTATGTTCAGAACCCATATACCGTTAAAGACCTGATTGCGGCCATCATTCGCAGACAAAAGTTTCCTTTCAAAAAGGTGCTCGGGCTCAGCCCGCGCCTAACCAAACATTATCATGAAGGTCCAGGAGAAATTCATGTGTTAATTCCGCCACTCACCCTTAGTATAAATTTTTTGCCTCCGGGCCTTTTCTTCCATTTGCTGATGCGTTTTAACGGATGGATTGTCCGCAGGTCTGTTTCAAAATGCATCAAAGTCCTGAACCTTCAGGATGACCTAATCAATATTGTCTCCTTTAATCCTTTGTACGGTGTGGTGAATGGAGGCCGGTTTCAGGAAAAAGTGCTGATCTATCACTGTTACGATGAAATTGAACAGGCAAACTGGATGAAAAAGCACGGCCCGATCTATGAGAAAAAAATGATGAGAAAAGCCGATGCCGTAGTAGTTACCTCGCAAGGGCTTTTTGAAAAAAAGAAACCACTCAGCAAGGCATGCTTTTTGGTAAAGAATGCAGCAAACATACAGTTATTCGAAACCGCTTTTACAAGACAAGTGCATACACAGAAAACCGTTGGATACATTGGAAGTTTGGATAATCGAATTGATGTTGCCCTTCTTTTTTTTCTGGCAGAATCCCTTCCCTCAATCAGGTTTGTATTTATAGGACGGGTTGTCGACAAAAAAATCGAAGAGCAGTTATGTACCTTAAAAAATGTAGTTTTCTTAGGGTCCAAGCCGCTCACGGAACTTCCGTCTTACGTTCAAGAATTTTCTGCGGGCATCATACCTTTTGTGCAAAACGAATTTACCAGGGGCATTTACCCGCTTAAAATAAACGAATATCTGGCAGCGGGCACTCCTGTTGTC
>JAEVYV010000230.1 GCA_023392575.1 Bacteroidota bacterium
GCGTATTGCTTGCCCTGGGGAATGGTGTATTTTACAAAGCCGGAAGAACCGCTGCCTTTTTCAACAATCGCGTCAATTGCTTTTTGGCAACCGGACAGAAAAATAAGAGCAGTTAGACTGCACAGCACGGAGTTTTTCATAGTGTTTTTCAGTTTTAGGATGTGGAGAGCACGAAGATAGACGCAGTAATTTTTCCTAACATATAACACCGCATTAATTTCGACGAAAATTTTCACCCGTTAAGAAGAAGCCCTTATTCTTTTACATTGTAAGAACCGAAACCGTATTTTTGAAACCTTAAGGAGAGACACCGTGGCCGATAGAATTCAACTGCTTCCCGACAATATTGCCAACCAGATTGCTGCTGGCGAAGTGATTCAACGCCCTGCCAGTGCCGTAAAGGAACTACTGGAAAACGCCGTGGACGCCGGCGCCACCGAAATCAAGCTGATTGTGAACGATGCCGGCAAATCGCTGATCCAGGTGATCGACAACGGCATGGGCATGAGCGAAACCGATGCCCGCATGGCTTTTGAGCGCCATGCCACCTCCAAAATCAGAAACATCGACGACCTGTTTCACATCCGCACCATGGGGTTCCGTGGCGAAGCGCTGGCTTCCATAGCCGCGGTGGCCCAGGTGGAGCTACGGACCCGAAAGGCCGAAAACGAAGTAGGTGTCTGCATTGATATAGAAAACAGCATGGTGACCAAACAACAGCCGGTGGCGGCGCCGGTGGGCACCAGCATCAGCATGAAGAATTTGTTTTTCAACGTGCCGGCCCGCCGTAATTTTTTAAAAAGCAATGCGGCCGAAATGCGGCACATTGTGGATGAATTCATCCGGGTGGCGCTGGCCTTTCCCCACATCTTTTTTTCGCTGACCAGCAACGGCCAGCAGTTGTTTCACCTGGAAGGCGGTTCTTTAAAGCAACGCATTGTGCAACTGCTGGGCAACAACTACAATGCAAAGTTGGTTGCGGTAAACGAGCACACCGATTATTTGGATATACATGGTTTTGTGGGCAAGCCCGAAACGGCTAAAAAAACCCGGGGCGACCAGTATTTTTTTGTAAACAACCGCTTCATCAAAAGCCCCTACCTCAATCACGCCCTGCAGAATGCCTACCAGGAAATGATTCCCTCGGACAGTTTTCCCATGTATGTTTTGTTCATTGACCTGGATCCAACGCAAGTGGACGTGAACGTACACCCCACCAAACAGGAAATTAAGTTTGAGGACGAAAAAATTGTGTATGCCTTTGTGCAGGCAGCGGTAAAACACGCCCTGGCCCAATTCAGCATCACCCCCACTTTGGATTTCAACCTCGACTCCTCCATCCAGCAGTTGGAATCGGTTCAAAAGCCCTTTACCAATGAGCAGCGTTCGGCAACCAAGTCGTCTTCCATCTTTCAAACCTTTACCGAAGCCAATCAGGCGCACAAGATTGAAGGAAACGGATTAAAACACTGGAGTGATTTCAGCGATCAGCTATCAGCCGTCAGCCATCAACCATCGGAAGGTTTTGTGTCCCTGGGCGCCCAGTTTTTGGAGTTCGAAGAACAAAAACCCCTCGCTGCTCATTCACCATTCGCTATTGCCCATTCGCCCCTGACCATTGACAGCGCCAGCCTGACGCAGGTGCTGAACACCTATGTGTTGGTGCCTACCGTCAAGGGCTTTTTACTGGTGCACCAGCAATCGGCGCACGAAAGAGTCATTTACGAACGTCTGCTTGTGGCCCTGCAGGGAAAACCGGTGGCCACCCAGCGCAGCCTTTTTCCGGTGACCATTGAACTGGCCCCGGCGGATGCTGTTTTGTTAAACGAATTGCTGCCCGATCTTCAGCAAATGGGCTATTCCATTGAACCCTTTGGCAAAAATGCCTTTGTGGTTCAGGGAACGCCGGCCGATGTGGATGCCGGCAACGAAAAGCTGGTGCTGGAAAAAATTCTGGAGCAGTACAAACATTTTAACAGCGACCTGAAACTGTCAAAAAGGGAAATGCTGCTGCGCACCGTGGCCTGGCAGCAGGCGGTTAAAGCGGGGGTGGCCCTGAGCGAAAAAGAAATGCAAAAACTCATACAGGATTTGTTTGCCTGCCACCAACCCAATGCCACGCCTTCGGGCCGGCCCACTTATCTGGAGTTCAAAAAAGAGGAGTTGGAAAAAATGTTTGGGAGGTAGTTGTCGGAACGGGGATTGTCGGAACCAGGATTTGGGTGGATTAATTGATTAACTGGAAATAAAAAGAGCCTTCCATTGTTGAAGACTCTTTGTTTATCGTGAAAGTTTTCATCTCCTCATCACTCCTATAAATCTACCCAAATCCCGGTTCCAACGGTTTAGAACTTCGCTCTTACTCCTTCAATAAACTTTTCCACGGCCCTTCTGACGGCGGGGGCGGAAGCCTGATGGTTGTTAACAAGCACGGAAAAGATCAGCAGTTTGTTTTGTTTGGTATATAAAAAACCACTAAGGGCCACCACGCCGGAAAGTGTTCCGGTTTTAGCAAACAAATATCCTTTCCCCGCAGTATAATAATTGGTCAGCGTGCCTTCATTGCCTGCTGGGAAAATCTCCTTGATTCGTTCCATACCAAACTCCGTTTGCATCTTGTTTAATATGGCAACCATATCCTGCGGCGTAAATAAATTATAACGGCTTAGGCCTGAGCCATCCACCCAGCGGGGTTTCTGAGGCAGATCTTTAAAATCGGTTTTAAGAATCGTATCAATAATTTTTGCATCGCTCATCACACCCAATCTTTCATTGCTCACCATCAGCAGCGATTGCTCGGCAAAGAAATTATCGCTGCGGTGCATCATGGGCTTGAGAAGAGAGTCGGTGGGTTGGGAACGGATGATCTTTTTTAGAGGGTTGTAATTATAATTTGGCGCGATGGAAAAAGTTGAGACATTGTCTGCATTGATCGCCTCCTCCAAAACCTTTGAAACAAATCCGGCATCGGTCCTGAAAGGAAGCTCTGCAGTTGTAAACGCTGCAGCAGATGGCTTTACATAAAACCGGTTGTCATCAATGGCCCTGTCAAGAGAAAACTTTTTTGATCCAATGGTACGTGTTTCTTTATTGTATTTAAACACAGAATCAGAAGCGGGGAACCAAAGAGAAATATCTTTTGAAGTAGTTTTTAAGGTATCGCCTGCCAGGGAAAATCGTATGACGTTTCCATAGATGGGAAATGGCGACCGTTCAGCCATATACGCGGCATCATAATCGTTCCACGACCATCCGCTGCCCCAACGTTTGGATTGCCAATCCGCCAAATTCCACCGAATGGTTTTAAACCTGCTTATTTCTTTAAGCAAGGGTTGATGTGCAAACTCAGGGTGCAGGAAGGTAGGATCGGCTGATGGATAAATCTCTAAAGCCGCATCATCGGCAACAGACAACCTTGCTGCCACCAAACTATCGCCTAAATACTTCATGGCGGCATAGCAGGTAGGGATCTTGGTATTGCTGGCCGGCACAAAATATTTATCGCCCTGGTAATTGTATAAATACTTTCCGGTAGCCGGCTCATAAACACTGATGCCTACATGCGCTGTTTGCAGGGCGGGATCGTCCAGTACATTTTGTTTTGCTGATCTTCCAAGTTGTTTTGCAGGGCTGCAGGCAAACAAAAAAGAAACAGCCAGCAAGCTTCCAAAGAATTGTTTCCTCATGTGGTGGATTTTTTTAGCGGGCCTGAAAATAGCAAAATGTGCTTGAACAATCCTTTACTACTTTTAACCCATGATTAATGCCCATGAATTACGGCTGGGAAACTACCTGATGCAAAAAGTGGCCACCCGCATTGTGACCACTCCGTGCAGCTACCAGCATTTTGACCTTTTGTCGAAAGGCCAAAACAAAGATTTGTTTCCGGTTGTGCTGAAAGCAGAACTGTTGGAAAAATGTGGCTTCATCGAAAACAAAGATTATCCGCTGTTGCCCAGCGCCAGGGAATTTAAGCTGGTGCTTCCTGTGATTGGCAACAACCAGAACGAAATTTTTGCCTATGTTAAAAACAACCAGGAATGCTTTGGCCGGGCCACAGTAAACGGCTTGCCGGTCAGCAATAATTTTTATCACCTGCACCAGCTGCAAAACCTGTATTTTACGTTAACGGGTGAAGAGCTGGCCATAAAATTTTAAGTGATGCAATACCAGCAATTGGGCAGCTCTGATCTGCACATCAGCAAAATTGGTTTTGGGTGCATGTCGCTAAAATTGGGTGCCGCAGACAACGAAGCCATTTTACGGAAAGCCTTGGACAACGGCATCAATTATTTTGACACGGCCGATTTGTACGATAAAGGTTTGAACGAAGAATTATTGGGTAGGGTTTTCAAAGAACAGAGGGACAAAGTTATTCTGGCTACCAAAGCCGGCAACCAATGGCGGGCCGATGGCAGCGGCTGGGACTGGAACCCCCGCAAAGAATACATACTTGCCTGTGCAGAAGCAAGCCTGAAACGGTTGCAAACCGATCACATTGATCTTTACCAGCTGCACGGCGGCACCCTGCAGGACCCTATTGACGAAACCATAGAAGCTTTTGAACGGTTGAAACAACAGGGCAAGATCAGGCATTACGGCATTTCGTCCATCCGCCCCAGCGTCATCAGGGAATGGGCCTGCCGCTCCCACATTGTAAGCGTGATGACCCAATACAGCCTGCTGGACCGAAGGCCGGAAGAAGCGTCGCTTCCCTTCTTGCAAGAAAAAGGCATAGGCGTCGTGGTACGGGGCAGCCTAGCACAGGGACTGCTGATTGACAAACCCGCCAAAGCCTATTTAACCTATAGCAGCGAAGAGGTAGCCAAAGCGGCATCGGCCGTGCAGGCCCTTTCCGGAAAGGAGCGAACGGCAGCGCAAACCGCCATCCGGTTTGTATGGCAACACCCGGCGGTTACATCGGCCATCATTGGCATCAGAACAAGGGAGCAGTTGGAAGAAGCTCTCCGCACCGCAGAAACAAAACCCCTATCCCAGGAGGAAATGGATTTGCTGCGCCGTGCCCTTCCGCTCAACCAATACACAGAGCACCGGTAATGTTTGGTAATTGCGTGGCTGACCACCGCCCTTGCCCGCCGCTATTGCTTTTCGTTCTGCCGCCAGCCTGACGAATTTTCAGCCGGTCCAATCCAGAGCCCAGGCCGTTGGTTTCTATGCCCTTATACATCTATCGTAAATTTTCATGGCCGCAAAAGTTGTGTGTTCTGGAAAGTGGACTATACTTTTGAGGCTTGTTACAAACGTTCAACCCAGTTCTCCGGACGCAATGAAAAGCCAAATGTCCGCCCCCCGGCAGATCTGAGGTCGCTCCATCCAAAGTTCCTGATAAACCGTTCCATACTCCTGATCAACCCTTACCAATGTTCTACTGAACAGCCCTTTGTAATCCATGTTCTTAGGGTCGGCATTGTTTAACCCTAAAAAGAAAACAATGTTGAAAAAAAGATTAGTAAAGGCCGGTTTTTTTGGTCACGGGGCCCTCTTTATTATGGTGTCGCCGTTTAGCGTAAGCTCCAAAACACCCACCGGATTTCACCAATTGCCAAAGGCCAACATCGTTACCGTACACGAGCCCTGCCGCAAGGACACCAGCATTCAAAAAACGGCGGACAGCACCTCCGGCATTGAGTTCACGGCTCCGGCCATACGCCTGAATCCCACTGCCAAAACGTACACAAAGCATTTCATCAAAAAAAACAGCGAAGCCCTGGAACTGGCCCAAAAAAGAAGCGAACGTTATTTTAAGATCATTGAGCCCATTTTTGAGCGACACGATTTGCCGGTGGAACTCAAATATCTGGCCGTGGTGGAATCGCAACTGAAAGCCTCGGCTTTGTCCCACGCCGGTGCCAGGGGGCCCTGGCAATTAATGCCCACCACAGCCCGGGAACTGGGGTTGAAGGTCACTACCAAGCAGGACGACCGCACTCATTATTATAAAAGCACGATGGCCGCGGCCAAACACCTGAAAAACCTTTACGCCGAATTTGGCGACTGGCTGCTGGTGCTTGCTGCCTACAACAGCGGCTCAGGAACCGTATACAAAGCCATCAAAAAATCAGGCAGCCGCAATTTTTGGAAACTTCAGGGCTTTTTGCCCGCCGAAACCAGGGGCCATGTAAAACGGTATATTGCCACACATTGTTATTTTCAGGAAGAGCACAGTTTAACCATGCTCACCAAGGCCGAAACCACCGCGTATTTTAAAGAAGTAAGCGAGTTTAAAATAAAACAAAGCCTGCAGCTTGATGAAAGGAGCATCATTGCCGTGCGCTGATCCATGGCTTCGGAAAATAACTCAAGCAGGTTATTTTCCGAAGCTTTTGTATTTTTAATTGATGCTTAAATTTTTTCTTATTGCCTTGCTGGTAATTTATTTTGTAAGCAGGGCTTTTCGATCCGATACCGAGAAATGACACCTTATGAAAGCAACCTTTACCCAACTGGCTGTTCGCTATACGGCCAACGAACGATTGGTTCAGCAACTGTGGACTGAAATTGAAACCACCTACACGCAGCCGAAGAGGCATTACCATACCTTACACCATTTAGAACACCTGCTTGCTGAATTGGCTCCTGTAAAAGAAGAAATTCAGCACTGGGACGTGGTTTTGTTTTCTGTTTTTTACCACGACATTGTTTACAACCCCCTGCGAAGGGATAACGAGGAAAGAAGCGCCGTGATCACGGAAAACCGGCTGCAGTCCATTGATGTTCCCGCAGATGTCATTGAAGCCTGCAAAGCGCAGATCCTGTGCACCAAAACACATGCAAACTGCCCAACCGGGGACTCCAACTTTTTTACCGATGCCGATCTGGCCATTTTAGCACAGGACAAAAGCACCTACAGGCAATATGCCGCCGGCATCAGAAAAGAGTACGGGCTTTATGCCGACAACCTGTATTACCCCGGAAGAAAAACCGTGCTGCTCCATTTTCTGCAGATGGAGAGAATATTTAAGACGGGATATTTTTTTGACAAATATGAAAAGCAGGCAAGAGAAAACCTGCACTGGGAGCTAAACAATAACGAGCCATAAATACGGAAACTTAAAACAAAGATGCTAACCAGCACTTGTTTATTGCAAAGACCTGATGTTTGCAATAAACAAGCAACCCAACTATAAACTACAAACTATTTATGGCCGCTCCTGTGCCCGCAGCCAGCGCTCCGGTATTTCATTGCTGCTGGCCAGCAGGTAATCTTTGTACGAGCAGGCAATAAACTGTTTGTCGGGCAACTGCATCCACCAGCGACCGGTTTTTTTGCTTTGCAAAAACATGGTTTCCACTTCGGCAAACGCAATATGAAACTCGTTGAAGGACTCTTTTTCATCCATCAGGGCCTCCCTTTTGCCGCGGCTCCTTCCATCCATTAAATACCAAAGCATATGGCCGATCTGCTTGGCGGTCAGGTTCTCCACATCTTTTTCCGGTCGATAGCCGTATATGCCAATGGTTTGCATGTTGGGGCTCATGCCTGCGTATTGCACCAGGGTGCAGGCTTCCTCCCCGTTCAGACCGTTGGGGGTCAAGGCATTTGCCGGGGCATAGGCGTGGGCCAGGGCCGATATGTCAAAAGAGAAAAGCTGGCAATTGCGAATAACCGGTTCCATTTCTTCAATGTTTTCTTTTACCCCACCCACCCGAAAACAATCAAACCGCAATTTGTCCATGGTTTCCAGCATGCGGGGATGAACAAAATAACTTTGAAAAGCAATGTGGTTGTAGTGGCGCATGTAGTTGGGATCGGCGGTCAGCAGCTCCATCAAAAAATTATCACACCGAAACGGCGATTCAATATTAATGTCGATCACGGCATCTACCCCAACCGCATCTACCAGGCGTTTGTCATCGGCAAAAGCATAGTACTGAGCCAGGGTCAAATCGTGTGAGCCGCCCAGTACCACCACGGTCTTGCCCTCGGAGATCAGTTCGTGCAAAACAATTTTTAAAGCCGCGTAGGTATCTGTGTAGGCTTTCCCGATTTTCACATTGCCTATATCGGCCAGTTTTATGTCTTTGTGCCAGTAGTACAGATTGTAGAATTCATTGCGGATCACATTGGCTGCCGCACTGGGGTGCAACAGGGCGCCGCCCCTTTGTTCGCCACAACCCACCAAAACAATATCGGCCCCATCCAGGTCGGGAAATTCGTCCTCATAAGCCTTGATCACTCTTCCAATTTGTCCTTCCTTATACCCGGCATCCTGAGAGAGCTCGCTCAAATTAATGGGCTCCAAAAAATCAGCAATAGATTCAAACATTTTGCAAGTTTAGCGCAGTTCGGGCAAATGTCATTTACGAAGTTCGTAAACCGCATAACCCACGGCAGATGCCCAAACCTTTGTCCTCCGGTTCGTTGCTTCCGCCAAAAACATTGCAGCTTCTTATGGCAGGCTTAGAAGTTGGCACAATATTTTTTACTGCTTTCCCAACTTCAATATATATCCAGATCTATTAAGAAAGCTCCCTTGCTCGAAAGAGACCGGGGCTTTTCTTTTTAAAGCCGACTGTTTTTCTCCAGGTAGCGGACAATGGCCAGCCGGATGTCCGATCGGGCATCGGCAAGGGAAGTGGCCGGTTCATATAGGTGAGTCACCTCCGGGTTGCGGGGGTTTAAAAAATCAAGGTTGGCTTCTTTGCCGGTAAACAAAAAATCGGTCATGGCCACCCGGTACGTTTTTTCCGGCTCAATGGCGGACCCTTTCAACTTCCAGGTTCCGTACTCTTTTGTTATCGTTTCGTTGTAGAGCAAATACCCCCCAATACCCCTGTTCTTCTGGCCCTGTTCCAAAACTTTAAGGAGCAGGCTGCCTTTCACGTCCGCTTCCCGGATGCCGCCGCCAAAGGGCAGGGTGCGAATGATGTCGTATTCGGTAACCGGCATTTGCAAAACATCATCCACCCGTATCGAGCCCGAGTTCATCAGCACCACATCGGCCTGGGGCGCTGCATCCTGCATGGAGCGGACAATCAGCTTTGTGAGATTGGTGGGATGGCTTCGCACTTCCGCCTCCCGCCCATCCAAAGGCGCTGCTTTGTCCAGAATAATTTTTCTGGCTTCAAAACCAAGAGAACTATAATTTTTTTCCGCAATGTCTGTCCATTTGGTTACGACCAAGCTGGTAGCGCTGTCCAGGGCGATGCGTTCGTTCAGGTAAACCAATTGCGGCTCCACCTTTATTGTTTTTTTCTTTTTATTGATGTTTACCTGCACCACATAGGCCGACTTGGCATTGGCATGAGCCTTGGTGATGTACACATTCCCCACTTTTTCAAAACGCATGTCGTGTTCGTGCCCGCCAAGGATCACGGCCAGCCCGGGAATCTCGGCGGCCAGCTTTTTATCCTCGGCAATGGTTTGGTGGGTAATGGCAACTACGGCATCCACCGAATCTTTAAGGCTGTTGTACGCCACCTTGACCGAGGCTAAGGCATCGGTATAGCTAACATAATCTGCCCGGTTAAATGGAAGGGTGGCGGTCAGGATCCCGATTTTGGCGGTGGTGCCGTCTGCGTCCTTTACCCGCATGACATAGGTCTCTGGAACGGGCCGGCCGTTTTTGACAAAAGGCTCAGCCCGGTCGTTGTGCTTGTGAAACGTGTTGGTGGATACCCACTGAAAACCGGATTCGTTGATGCGGTCCAGAAGTTCATTTTCCTTTATATCAAATTCATGATTGCCGAAGACCGCAAGGTCCAATCCCGCTGCGTTCAGCGACTCAACCATTTGTTTGCCCCGGATGGCCTTGCCCTCGTACTGTAAGCTGTTATAAACCGAGGGGCTTAAAAAATCACCGGCAATCACCAAAAAGGTGTTGGGATTTTTTTGAAGCCATTGCTTTTTTAGCGTGGCCACCCGGGCCACACCGCCCTCTTTTCCACCGGCCAAGGGCGCAATCTCATACACATCGTTGATCTGCAAAAAAGCAACATCAATCTTTTGGTTGTCGGTTGAAAGGTTCTTGGTAGCCGAGCAGGAAAGCAAGCCAGCCAGCACCAGAGCAGCAAAAGCACGGGACAGATAAGTCATAGTTAGGTATTGGGCCGCAAATTAAGGGATTCGAAAATTGGGTTGGTGGTTTATCCTCTACAACCGGAATTCGAAACTTCTGCAATTCCCCTGCCTCCGCCCGGGGTCGCCAATCATTTAGGCATGTTTTTTTATACTTTTAATGGAAACCCTATTTTATGCTTTGGCAAGGAAGACGACAAAGTTCTAATGTGGAGGACCGCCGGGGAATTTCAGGCGGCCAGGTAGCCGTTGGTGGAGGCATTTTAGGGGTCATTGCCCTGGTCCTGAACCTGCTTTTGGGAGGCGGAGGCGATGTTTCCCAAATTCCCCTGCCCAATCAAAACCAGCCCATGTCAGCCGAGGAAAAAGCCGCCCAGGATCAACTGGCGGGTTTTGTAAAAGTAGTTTTAGCAGATACCGAAGACGTGTGGGCCCAGTTATTTTCCAAAGCCGGCCAGCACTACCAAAATCCCACACTCGTACTTTTTAATGGTGCCACACAATCCGGCTGCGGAAGCGCCAGTTCGGCCACCGGCCCATTTTATTGCCCGGCTGATCAGCGCCTTTATATTGACCTTTCTTTTTATAACGATCTGAAAGACCGCTTTGGTGCTCCCGGCGACTTTGCCATGGCCTATGTGGTGGCCCACGAGGTGGGGCATCATGTTCAAAACCTGTTGGGCATCTCTGATAAGGTACAGCGCTTAAGAAGTCGACTCAGCGAAGAAGAATACAATCAATACTCTGTGCGCCTGGAGCTGCAGGCCGATTTTTATGCCGGCGTATGGGCACATTACGTTCAGGGCAAGGGTTACCTGGAACGCGGCGATGTGGAAGAAGCCATGAATGCAGCCAACGCCATAGGCGACGACCGCCTGCAAAAAGAAGCGCAGGGTTACACTGTTCCCGAATCGTTTACCCACGGCACATCGGCCCAGCGGATGTACTGGTTTAAAAAAGGCTATGATACCGGCGACCCCAACCAGGGAGATACCTTTAATGCGACGGATCTGTAGCGCGAAGTCAAAATTCAAAAGGAAAAAGAAAAAACCTGCCTTAACTT
>JAEVYV010000252.1 GCA_023392575.1 Bacteroidota bacterium
GAACAATGCGGTGTACAAAAAGCAGGACCGGATCGTGATGACGGATGCTGCGTACTTTCAATTGCTGTCCTATGAATGGCTGGGAGGTTCAGCGGCCTCTTTAAATGATCCGTTCACGGTGGTATTAACAGAAAGCCGGGCAAAATTATATTTTCCAGACCAGGATGCTACCCAGGCAATTGGCCAGACATTGGTCTATAATGATTCGCTGAAGCTAACCGTGGCCGGCATTGTTAAGGATCTGCGGGAAGTAACTGATTTTACATTCCATGATTTTATTTCCTACAGCACCATAGAAAATTCCGGTTTAAAGAAAACGTACAGCTGGGGACAATGGAGCAGTGTCAACTCCTCATCACAGCTTTTTGTAAAGCTGGCAAATGGTACAAAACCCGATCATGTAGAAAAGCAGCTCCAGGCCCTTCGCCAGAAATATGCGAAAGATGATTTTATGAAAACCTCTTTTGCCCTGCAGCCTTTACATGACCTTCATTTCAACCCCGATTATGAAAATATTGCTGACCGGCGGGCTCACAAGCCTACCTTATACGGCTTGTTAATTATTGCGGGTTTTATTTTGCTTCTTGGCTGCATCAATTTTATTAATCTGACCACGGCACAGGCCGTGCAAAGGGCAAAGGAAATCGGGATCCGGAAAACAGTGGGTAGTTCCAAAAACCAGATCATCTTCCAGTTTTTAAGTGAAACCTTTTTGTTTACCCTGCTGGCCGCCGTGTTGTCTTTGGTTTTAACGCCGTGGCTGTTGCATATTTTCTCCGATTTTATTCCGCGGGGAGTTACCATTCACATGCTGCAGCAATGGGATACTGTATTCTTCTTAGTATTGCTGGTTGTTGCCGTTAGCTTTTTGTCAGGCTTATATCCTGCGTTTGTGCTTTCCCGCCATAAGCCGGTATTGGCATTAAAGAACCAGGCCTATGAGCATTCAGGGAAATCCCGAAAGTTGTGGGTGCGCAAAACCTTAAGCGTAGCGCAGTTTGTCATTGCGCAGTTTTTTATTATGGCTACTTTGCTGGTAAGCAAGCAAATTCATTACACATTAAGCAAGGATTTGGGTTTTGAAAAAGAAGGCATCCTCACTTTGCACCTTCCCGGCTTTCAGCCAAAACCCAACGAGGCCCGGGTGATGTTGAGCAAAGTGCAACAGTTGCCGGAAGTGCAGAAGGCTGTACTTTCGGGGGCGCCCCCTGCCGAGCAAGGTTACTCGGCTACCAGTATGAAAGTGGATAATGGCAAGGAAATCGTAGAAACGACGGTGGAAATCAAATACGCAGATCCTGCCTATTTTGATTTGTATGGAATGAAGCTGGTAGCAGGCAAAAACCTGCACGCCAGTGATAGCATTCAGGAATACCTGATCAATGAGACCTATGCCCGCTTTCTTGGTTTTACCAATCCCCAGGATGCTGTAGGAAAAATGATTGATGCGAATGAAACAAAAGCGCCCATTGCAGGTGTGCTGGCTGATTTTTATGCCAAATCATTACATGAGCCCATGAAACCACTGGCCTATGCCAGCGCTTCGTCTGATTATGAAACCATTCATATAAAACTGCAGCCCAACTCTTCCGACGGGCAGCTTTGGAAAACCGCCCTTCAGAAACTGGAGCAAGCGTGGAAGAAAGTTTACCCGGATGAAGATTTTTCCTGCCGTTTTTTGGATGAAAACATTGCCCGGTTTTACAAAAGCGAGCAGGATATTTCGAAGCTGTTAACCTGGGCTACCGGTATTACGATACTAATCAGTTGTCTTGGGTTATTGGGGCTGGTTATTTATACCACTCATCAACGGGCAAAAGAAATAGGTGTGCGAAAAGTATTGGGTGCCTCTGTATCGCAGATCGTTTCCGGCTTGTCAAAAGATTTTGTAAGCCTTGTTGTTGTAGCCTTTGTGATTGCCGCGCCACTGGCCTGGTGGGCTATCGATAAATGGTTGCAAAGTTTTGCCTACCGCACCCCGGTAAGCTGGTGGGTGTTTGTGGTAAGTGGCATGGGCATGATCCTTATTGCCTTTATGACCCTGAGTTATCAAACCATTAAAGCCGCCCTGGCCAATCCTGTAAAAAGTTTGCGCACCGAGTAAAACGTCATTATGCTGAAAAGTTATATCATCATCGCCTGGAGAAACATTCGTAAAAACATCTTTCATTCTTCTATCAATATATTGGGCTTATCCATTGGTATCCTGTTTACTTTGCTGATTGGTGCTTATGTATGGAATGAGTTGCAGGTGAATAAAGATCTGCGGAATGCGGAGCACCAGTTTTTCCTCAAAAGCGAATGGAGGGATCCCAATCTCGGAGTGGATATTACCACCCTGGGACCGCTTTCAAAAAGGTTGAAAGACGAGTATCCTCATCTGGTTGCCAATTACTACCGCTGGGATGGCATTTCCTCGGTGGTTTCAAAAGGAGACAAGCATTTCCGGGAAAGTATACAACTGGGCGACAGCACCCTGCTTTCCATGTTCGGGTTTCCGTTGCTCCATGGTAATGCCGGCACCGCATTAAATAATCCGTACTCGGTGGTGATCACATCTGATATAGCCAGGAAATATTTTGGCAGGACCGATGTCGTAGGCGAAACCCTTTCCATTCAAAGTTTTTCCGGCTCCCGTCACGACTTTGCCATTACTGGTGTGTTGCGAGAGCTTTCGGAAAACTCGGTAACGCACCTGAACCAGGAAAACCATAATACGCTTTTCATTCCCGGCAACACATCGGCTTATTTTGGCCGGGCTGATTTTGAAGACTGGAACAACATCTGGGTTCCCTCTTATATTGAATTAAAGGAAGGAGTGGTTGCAACAGACCTTGCAGGGCCCATCAAGCAATTAATTGGGCAGCATGCACCTGAGGTCATCAAGCAAAACCTTACCGTGCAACCCATTGCCTTGAGAGATTATTATCTGCAGAAAGACAGCGGGCTGGTAAGGCGAATGCTTTACACTTTGTCTTTTGTGGGCTTGTTTATTTTATTGATGGCTGCTGTAAATTTCATCAACATTTCCATCCGCGGAGCCGCTACCCGTACAAAGGAAATTGGGATGCGCAAAGTAATGGGCGGGATGCGAAGGCAGGTCATTGTACAATTTCTTATCGAATCGGTCTTGGTCGTTTTTATAGCAACCGTGTTGGCTGTTGGCGCTTATCCTTTTGGCCGGTCTTTTTTTGCGGAGTTGGTAGGCAAGCAAATCCCCGAGCTGTTGGATTTTCCACTTTATTTTATCTTGATACTGGCCGTTTTTGTGCTGGTAACCGGTGTTCTGGCAGGACTGTACCCGGCCTGTGTTTTGTCTTCGTTAAATGTAACAGACTCGTTAAAAGGCAAGTTGAACTCAGTAAAAGAAAATGTGTGGCTGCGTAAATCGCTTGTTGGTTTTCAATTCTGTATAGCAGCCATTGTGATGATCGCCGCCTTTGTGGTGGCAAAACAGGTAAGTTATTTTTTCAGTCAAAGTTTGGGTTATAACAAAGAGTACATTGTTTCGTCGCAGGTGCCGAGGGACTGGTCCCCGGCTGGTGTACGCAAAATGGAAACTGTGCGGAATGAAATTGCTTCTATGCCGCAGATCAGCGCTGCTACCTTGTCATACGAAATTCCAAACGGCATGAATGGCGGGCAGCCACCCGTGTATAAAGCCGGAACCGATTCCACGCGGGCCATTGCCATGCAATCATTGGTTACCGATGAGAATTATCTTTCTACTTTTCAAATTCCTTTAAAGGCCGGTTCTTTTTTCAGAAGGGGCGAGAGCGATTCTTCTAAAATTGTATTGAATGAAAAGGCAGTTCGAGCCCTCGGCTGGAAAAGTGCTGACGAAGCCATTGGCAAGCAGGTAAAAATTGCCGGCGGTACCGGGGCATTGACCATACAGGGCGTTGTCAATGATTTTCACTTTCATTCTATGCAGCAGGAAATTGCACCTATGATTTTTTTTCAGGTAAGGATGGCCAATGTATATCGGTATTTATCAGTAAAAATAAAGCCGGGCAATGTTGCTGCTACACTTGGAGCTATCGAAAAAAAATGGTTGGCCTTATTGCCGGGCAGTTCTTTCGAATACCGTTTTATGGATGATGTGCTGAAAAAACTGTACGCTTCCGAATTACAAATGAAAAAGGCCGCTTACACTGCCGCAGTATTGGCACAGCTCATTGTTTTGTTAGGTGTGTTGGGGTTGATTTCCCTAAGCATACAAAAACGCACCAAAGAAATTGGGATCCGCAAGGTGTTGGGGGCTTCTCCGTCCAGCATCATTTCTCTGTTTTTGAAAGAATTTTTGCCTGTACTTTTTATTGGCGGAATGGTGGCTGTTCCGATTGCCTGGTTTATTGTGAAAGACTGGCTGGCGGATTATGCGTACCGGATCGACCTCACCCCATTGCCGTTTTTGGTAACCCTATTTCTTTTGGGGTTGATCACAACACTGGTCATCAGCATTCAAATTGCAAAGGCATCGATAGAAAATCCGGTGAAAAATTTGAGAACAGAATAAAGCTCCTTCATTGATATTTTTGGATGACTGTACGTAAGTGACAATGCATATGCAATCCACGACAACTATCGTACAAAACCGAACATTCACTGTATCAAAACCGAACACTTATTAACCAGCCTAAAACATAACTGTTTGTTTTTCAAGGTGTGCGAAATTGGTACGCAATTTCTAAAGGAAAGGCAATCAACATTGTTTTATTACCCAACTAAACCAATCAAATGTTTCGGAACTATATAAGAATAGCATGGCGCAACCTGGTAAAGCGCAAAACTTATACGGCCATTAACATCAGCGGATTGGCGGTAGGCATTGCTGCCTGCCTTTTGTTGTTCACCGTAGTGCGGTATGAGTTGAGCTATGACAATTTTCACCCCAACCATGAACGGATTTTTCATATTGTCACACACGATAAATACCAGGACGGAGCGGGTTACACCCCGGGCATCCCTTACCCAGCATTGGAAGCTATCCGCACCGATATGCCACAGATCACTACCGGAGCTCTGTATGCCAACTATGGCAGCCAGGTAACGGTGCTGGGCGCCAACAGCAGCAGTAATTTTTCCAATAAAAAGTTTATTGAAGCAACCGGCGTATTTTATGCCGACCCCGAATTTTTTAAAGTGTTCCAGTACAAATGGTTGGCTGGTTCCCCTTCGGTTCTGGCGGAACCCAATACCACCGTGCTCACGCAGAAAATGGCTGAGAAGTATTTTGGCGATTGGAAGAACGCTGTGGGACAATATCTCAGATTGGATAACGCCATTGTTTCGAAAGTGGCCGGAATCCTGGAAAATCCGCCTGCCAATACCGATTATCCCCTGGCTGTAGTCAGCTCTTTTGAATCCTTTAAAAACTCGGGTATTTATGGCTACACCACCGATTGGGGTGCCACTACCAGTAATTTTCAGCTCTTTATGCTGTTGCCGCCGGGTGCCTCAAAGGAGGGAATCGAGCAACAACTGGCTGTTTTTAGCAAAAAACATTACCCGGTGGTCAACCGCGTCACCCGGCAAAACTTTTTGCAGCCTTTAAACGAAGTGCATTTTGACGAACGGTACAGCAACCTGGGCGATCACGTTACCAGCAAATCCACCTTGTGGACCCTGTCTTTGATCGGTGTGTTCATCATCATCATGGCCTGCATCAATTTTATCAACTTGTCTACGGCCCAGGCGGTGGGCCGCTCAAAGGAAGTAGGAATAAGAAAAGTGCTGGGCAGCAATCAAAAGCAACTGTTCTGGCAAATTTTGGGTGAAACGGCGATCATCGTGCTGATGGCTTCTGTGCTGGCTGTTGCCCTGGCCCAGGTATTTATGCCTTCCATAAAACACGTGGCGTCCATTCCCGAGAAAGTGGATCTTTTCAACTGGCAGACGGCGGCTTTTATGGGTGTTGTCCTTGTTGCGGTCACCCTGTTGTCCGGCTTTTATCCCTCTTTTGTCGTATCAAGGTTTAACCCTTCGCTGGCTTTGAAAAATAAGATCACTTCGGCAACGGTGGGCGGCATTTCGCTGCGCCGGGGCCTGGTGGTATTGCAGTTTGCCATTTCGCAAGTGCTCATCATCGGAACCATTGTGGCGGTGAGCCAGATGAATTTTATTCAAACGGCCGACCTGGGTTTTAATAAGGACGCCGTACTGGTTTTAAACCATAATGCCGACAGCGTTTTGGTGGCCCGCCAGCCGGCACTCAAGCAAAAGCTATTGCAGATTCCCGGCATTCAATCCGTTAGCTTCAGCAGCGATGTGCCGTCTTCCGACAACAACTGGGGGACCAACTTTGCCTACGATCACCGCCCCGACGAAGATTATACGTTATACCTGAAGTATGGCGATGAAGATTATTTTAAAACCTATGGCCTGCAACTGGTGGCCGGCCGTGGGTACGACCGGAGCGATACCACCCGGGAAGTGGTCGTCAATGAAACGCTGCTCAAAAAGCTGGGAGTAAAGAACCCCGATGAAGCCGTTGGTAAAGAAATAAGAAGGGGACGGGCTGCCTGGAAAACCATTGTAGGTGTGGTGAAAGATTTTAAGTCCAACTCGTTGCGGGATGAGTTGCAGCCGCTGATGATTGCCGAACGAAACAAGGACTACCGGACCACCGGCATCAAGCTTAGAACCAACAATCTGGCCCAAGTGCAAACGCTTGTGCGAAATACCTGGAACGACATCAATCCGGAATACGCTTATACCAGCACCTTTATGGACGAGAGTATCAATAATTTTTACCGCCAGGAACAACAGCTTTCGCTTTTGTACAAAATCTTTGCAGGCATTGCTATTTTTATTTCCTGTTTGGGGTTGTATGGCCTGGTTTCGTTTATGGCAGCGCAGCGCACCAAGGAAGTGGGCATCCGCAAAGTGCTGGGTGCTTCGGTAGCCAACATCCTGTTTCTGTTCTCAAAGGAGTTTACTCTGTTGATTATTGTGGCTTTTGCCATAGCGGTTCCGGCCGCCTGGTATTTAATGAATAGCTGGCTCGACAACTTTGTGTTCCGGATCCACATTGGTTACGGCGTTTTTGTTCTGGCTATTGTGGCTTCTGTTATTGTAGCCTGGGTAACCGTAGCATACCGGTCTTTTAAGGCCGCCCTTTCCAACCCGGTGAAGAATTTGCGAAGCGAGTAGGAAGGTGAATGGTGAGTGGTGAATGGTGTGAAAGACATTATTGATTGCATCGTTCTTTAAAATAAAGCAAATAAGGATGTAGCCGGTTTGAGTGCTACAATGAGGCTTTTATTCTGTCACTCACTTGTACGTTCGGTAATTCTGCTGAGCAATGCCGGAACCACAATAGAAGCATAGGAACATAAAATTTTCACATAGCATACAACAAAAATCTATGTGAACGCCTCTGTTTCTTATGTGCCTATGTGGTTCAAAAAAAGGTGATAGAAGTTACTGCAGTTGAAGAGTGCGACGCAAGGGACGATCCATGGTAGTACAAAAGCTGGTAACACAAAATAAAAATTGCTTTGAGTAACAGTGTTTAAAACAAAAACGTATGATCGAACTGCAACATATTTCCAAATGGTACAATGTAGGCGGCAAGCCCACCTTCATTTTGAAAGACATTAATTTAAAAATCAGGGAAGGCGAATTTGTGTCCATCATGGGCCCGTCGGGCTCGGGCAAAACCACCCTGCTCAATATCATTGGGATGCTGGATCTGCCATCGGAAGGCGCTTACCGGTTCCTGGAACAATCTGTTTATGACCTGAAAGAAAAACAGAGGACAGAGCTGTATAAAAAAAATATAGGTTTCATCTTTCAGGCCTATCATTTAATTGATGAACTAACGGTGTACGAAAACATCGAAACGCCGCTCTTGTATCAGAATGTAAAATCTTCTGAACGAAAGGCCATTGTTTCCGACATGCTGGACAAGTTCAATATTGTGGGAAAGAAAGATCTTTTTCCCAATCAGCTTTCCGGTGGGCAACAGCAGCTGGTGGGCATTGTGCGGGCCCTCATTGCCAAACCCAAATTATTGTTGGCCGATGAACCAACCGGCAACCTCAATTCCAAACAAGGCGAGGAAATCATGGAGTTGTTCCAGAAAATAAATTCGGAAGAAGGGGTTACCATTTTGCAGGTCACTCATTCCGAAAAAAATGCTGATTATGGTCATCGCATCATCAACCTTTTGGATGGCCGGGTGGAATCCATTTCAGAAAAACAAATAAAACAGGTGTAACCATGTTTCGCGTATTGAGTATTTCGTTTGTATTATTTTTTGCGGTGCAGGTAAACGCACAGAGCTATACCTTGCAGCAGGTCATCGATTCGGCATTGGCCAATAATATTCCGGTGAAGCAGGAAGGCCTGTCTGTTGAAACTGCCAAAATTGATTTCAACCAATCGAGGCTGAATCTTTTGCCTTATGTAAGCGCCGATATTTCGCATGGCATTTATAATGGACGAAGCATTGATCCTTCTTCCAACGGGTATGTCAATCAAAGCCTCAATTCGGCTAACTACCAGTTGAGCAGCGGATTTGTTTTGTTTAACGGTGGCAGCCTGCAAAACACCATAAAACAAAACCGTGCTGCCTATGAAGCCTCTACGATGGACTGGCAGCAGCGTAAGGATAACCTGGTGATTGATGTCATCATTGCCTACCTCTCTGTTACGGCCAACGAGGATATGTTAAGTTCTTTGATAAACCGTGCCGCTGTAAGCCAGTCACAACTGGACCGGTTGACCGTTTTAAATAACCAGGGGGCCATCAAGCCTTCCGAACTTTCCGATCTGAAAGGTCAGCTAATGAATGACCAGCTAGCCATTGTTGATGCCCGCAATGTGGTGGAGTCGGGTAAGCTGCAACTGGCTAAGCTGATGAACAAGCCCTATCAAAAGGATATGAAGCTGGAAAGGATTGATGTAAGTGAATTCCTGGCTAATTATGCTGCTACTTCGGAGCAGGTGTATCAAAATGCCCTGAATCAATTTGCCCTGGTAAAAGCTGCTGAATTCCGGACCAAAAGTTTTGCCTATGGTACAAAGGCTGCAAGGAGCGGACTTTTTCCAACCGTATCGGTGGGCGGTGGTTTAAATACCAATTATTCAAGCATTGCGCAAAATGCTTCCGGTAAAATTCCATACGATAATCAATTAAAAAACAATGTTTCCACTTCCATCGGCGTTGGCGTTAGCATTCCCATCTTCGACAGGTTGCGACAAAGAAACCGCGTAAAGCAGGCCGACATTCTTTTAAAGAACAGCGAACTGGAGGAAGAAAAAGTAAAAGTGCAACTGCGCCAGGATATTGATCAGGCTTATTTAAACATGACCAAAGCATACGACCGGTACAAAGTGCTGGTAGAGCAGGTGGCTGCCTACACCGAATCGTTTAAAGCGGCTGAGGTTCGCTACAATGCCGGCGTGGGCACTTCTATTGATTATTTATTGGCAAAGGACCGGATGGACGCTGCCAACATTAATCTGATCAGTGCCAAGTACGATTTTGTACTGCGTAAAAAGATACTGGACTACTATAGTAATTCGAATGCTGCTAACCGGTAGAGAGACTGCAACCTCTTTAAAAAGGATTCCAGAAAGGGATCCTTTTTTTATGCGTTTTATTTTGCAGTTACTCATCAGCGTTTGTTCTTGCGGAACAGGTTACCTAATCTCTAATTGTTTGATACTGAAATCAAAAAACATTTATTCTGTGCGGATGAGCAGCGATGATTTTAAAATCAGAGACAGAAAGTACATTTTACTTGGTAGGTAAGTGCTTAAAATCTATATTTAATGCGCCAAACGGACATGTATAGCCTGATCTTTGTCTGTCGTTGCGTTTCCAATCCCTTCTAAAATCTATTTTTTAAGATCCGTTTTGGATTTGTGCATTGAAGTTGCCGGGAATAGCCCTGTCTTTTAAACCACATGAAATATCACCTTTTTTGCGTTGGGGCCTAACCGCTCTATTATTTGTACCTCCCGAAGGCTGCTATTACCATAACTATTTAATACGTGTATTATGAGGCAATCACTTTTAATTGTTCTAAAATTTTTATGTTTTTGCAGCCTGGCCAATGCCCAACAGAACATAAGGGATTATGTTTTATTTGGTGGAAATAATGCCGTGCAATTAAATTCCTCCACTTCCATCAGCAGTGGTTCTGTCGGAAGTTATTCTCTTATCAGAACAACCGGTAGTTCTGTATTGGGTGGTGACTTACACAGCGGCGGTCGCATTGAACTGGCCAATAGTAATACGGTAGCCGGAAACATAACTGCGGCCAACAGTGCATCGCTTACAGGTACTATTTTACAGGTGGGTTCCAATGCCAACCTCAAAGGTAAGGTAGATGTCAATGGTAATATCATAATTGGCGGTGGTCTTGTTGCAGGTCCGGTTACCTATGCCACAGGTTCCACGTATTCCGGTCCCAAACCAACCGGTGGCGCTTTTGCCGGAACGCCGGTTTTGCCACAATTGCCTGCATTGCCGGCCGTCACTACGTTTGCCAGTGCCGGATCCGTAAATGTGGTCAATACCCAAAAGATTTTTCCGGAGACCCCTTACAATAACCTGGCGTTGACAGGCAACAAAACAGTGACCTTTTCGGGTACCGGTGTGTATACCTTTAACTCCATTAAGCTTTCGGGCAACTTCAACAATTTTGTTTTTGATTTTGGAGGAAGCGCTACGGGTGTTATCAAAATCTATGTACATGGCGACGTGGATCTTTATAAGTTAAATGTATCCTTTCCCAATGGCGGCGATGCTTCCCGGGTTTTTATGGAAGTGCACGGCACCGGCTCCACTGCGCCGGATAAAGTTTCTGCCTGGTCCATAAGCAATGGCGCTTCAGGAAACAAACGTTCTGTATGGTATGGCACGGTGTGGGCGCCAAATGGTTCGGTTAATGTAGGGCAGGGTTCCAGTGAAGCCAAAATAGTAGGGGCTTTGTGGAGCGGCAAGTCGGTAACGGTTCAAAGTGGGGTGAGTGTATCTTATATGCCGTTGATAAACGACGAGGTGATCATACCCTTTAATCCAACCAAGGGCAAGGTTTCAACCATTATTGGCGCCGAACTCACCTCGCTTACAGAAGGCATCAGTGAGGAAGCCAAAAAGGTAATGGTGATATTGGATGACTATGTTCTGATCGATGTTATTGCAAAAGCGGGACATGAAGCAGAAGTGGTCAGCTATCTTTTGAGCGAAGGCATGGCGGATATCATCAGCAACGGCACCAACACACTGATCACTACGGGGAAATTTCCCATTGCCAACCTGCTGCACTTAAACAGCCGGGGAGACATCATTAATTTTTGCCGGCCGGTATATACCCCCATCGGAAACAGCGGCCTTATTAAAAATGCAGGTGACACTGCTATTGGAACACAGTTGGTACGCAATGGCTATAACCTGCAGGGGCTCGGTGTGAAGATCGGTGTGATTTCGGATAGTTATAACTCCCAGGTCACTTCCTCCAATAATCCGGCGCAACTTGATATTTCCACCGGAGACCTGCCCGGTGCCGGAAACCCGGTCAATGCAACTCCTGTGCAGGTGCTGTTGGAGTATCCTTACGGCTCTCGGTCCGATGAAGGAAGAGCCATGCTCCAGATCATACACGACATTGCGCCGAAAGCAGAACTGGCTTTCCGGACCGGCTTTATCAGTCCCGGCGATTTTGCCGTAGGCATCAAGCAAATGCAGGAAGCCGGTTGTCAGGTTATTGTCGATGATATCACCTTCATTAACGAACCTTTTTTACAGGATGGCCCGGTAGCTAAAATGGTTGATGTGGTGAAGGGTCTTGGCGTTAGCTATTTCACATCAGCAGGTAATTTCAGCAATAAATCCCACGAGCAGAACTACCGGCCTGTGGCGCCCCCTGCCGGATTTCCAGCGGGTACCACAGCACATGACTTTAATGGTTCGGGTGACATCTACCAACGAATAAAATTAAAACCAGGTTCTTATACCATTGTATTGCAATGGGAGGATGATATTTATTCTATCGGGCAAACACAATCCGGCGGCACGAAAAACGATTTTGATCTTTACCTCACCGATCTAAGCGGCAATATCATTTGTGGTTATAACAGGGACAATACGTTTGGAGACCCGTTTGAATTTTTAGCCTACACGGTTTCGAATAACGTTACAGAAGTAGATGCCAATATTTTAATTACAAGAGCAAACGCCGGCACATCCAATCCACGATTCAAGTACGTTATTTTCCGGGGTGATGCGGTGATTGCAGAATATCAATCGGGTGCGTCCACCATCGTGGGGCAGGCAAATGCGGCCGGCGCCATTACGGTTGGTGCGATTAATTATTTTAAAACACCGGCTTTCACTACCACTCTGCCCGCCATTGCGCCCTATTCTTCTATAGGCGGTACGCTTATTGGAAGTGTGGACAGGCACAAACCCGATGTGACGGCACCGGACGGAGTGAACACCAGCGTGAATATGGGCCCCGATTATGCCGGCGATGCCGATCCGTTTTCCAACTTCTTTGGAACATCGGCAGCCGCACCGCATGCGGCAGCCACTGCAGCCTTATTGATAGAAGGAAGAAAGCGGTTCTTGGATGAGGTGCTGACACCGGATGGCGTTAAAAACCTATTGCAAAGCACAGCCTTGAATATCGGTCCAGCCAATGCCGCAGGCGCAGGGTTGATACAGGCAGATGTGGCCATGCGTACGTTTGCTTCTCCCACGCCTTTTCTTATTTCGCTTGACTACCCTTCCTCCATCACGCCAACCAATCTTCCAACAAGTTCCTTTACCCTAACAGTCAATGGCGATTATCTAACCGATGGATCGCAGGTATTATTCAGAGGCGAGGCGGTACCCACTACCTTCGTGAGCAATACGCAGTTAACGGCTATTATCCCGGCTTTCACGGGTAACCCCTCCATCCAAGTGTACACACCGCCTATCGCCAATGGAGATGGCGGTTATTCCAATATCATCCAGTTCTTCTCCGTTGCCAAAAAAACCATAACGGTAACGGCGGATGCGAAAACAAAAAAATACGGAGAACAACTGCCGGCGTTTACTTCTTCTATACTGGTAGGAGGTGTTCCCTTGGCGCAAAGCGGATTGACGCTGCAGGATATAGGATTGCAGAACCTGGGTTATGCCACCAATGCCACACCACTATCCAATGTGGGAAATCAATATTTTATAAAACCGGTTCGCCCATTTGATCTCACCAATGCTACCGATGTGGGGTTGCTGGAGCTTTATACCTATGATACCATTCCGGGTATCTTGACGATTGAAAAATTGCCGGTAAAAGTGATTCCTAATGATCAAACCATTACGTATGGCCAGGATCTGGCTCCCATAACCTTCCGTTATGAAGTCGATCCGGTCATTGCTGCTGCCAACCCGCAGGTGGTGAACATCATCAAACTGTCGCATGAAGAGTTTTTGGCCCCTGATGTCATTGGGCTGGTGAACAGGTTGCCGGTGGCCATTTCCAATGGTGCCCTGCCGGTGGCCATTTCCAACGGTTTCCCCGTGGCTATTTCCAATGGCTTTCCGGTGGCGATTTCCAACGGAGTAGAACTGCCGCTGTATAATGCCCAGTCTGTTACCGGTTTCGATATTGGGTCGGCAACGGTAGTGCCGTATACATTAACACCACAGGAATTGGCGAACCTCAGTTTTTATGCCAGTGAAAAATCTTTGGCCAGCACCCGCCAGGTAACGCCTAATATGACGGTGGTGGATATTGCGCAGGAATCTGTTTTAGGTTATAACAGCAACCCTTCCCTTACCTATATGGTAAACACGGTGGAACCCACAAAAGCAAAAGGAATTCTAGGGGCGGAGCCCTTGTCCAACGGGGCTTTGCCGGTAGCTATATCCAATAGAAGTTTGCCGGTGGCCATATCCAATGCTTTTCCGGTAGCCATATCCAATGGTGCATTACCGGTGGCTATTTCCAATGCCTTGCCGATTGCTATTTCCAACGGGGCTTTGCCGATTGCGATTTCAAATAGCTTTAACGAACAATCATACCGCATTGCTGTTATTATCGATCAGACAGATGTAAGCGATCAAACAGGGGTTGTGCTGCGGGCATTGAATGTGGTTACGGGCCTTACAGCAGGATTACAATCCATTATACCAGGCAGTGTATTAAATGATAATTATGAGATCACCTATGGCCTGGGTAAACTAACGGTCAATCCGGCCAGTGTTACCATAAAAGCAAACGATGCCACAAAGCTTTATGGCGAACCCAATCCAACTTTTACGGCGACGTATTCCGGGTTGAAATATGGGGAAACGGTAGAAACAAGTGATATTAAAGGCACGCCTTTGCTGACGACAAATGCTGTGGAAACAAGTCCGGTGGGTGCTTATGATATTTCGGTTAACGCGGCCAATGTATCTTCTGACAATTATACCATTACTACGGCAAAGGGAACATTAACCATTTTAAACAATCCTTGTTTTATCACGCATAGTCCTTTTGCCAGCTTTGGCAGTACGCCAAAACCCAATGCGCCAACCAGTTTGTGGTTGAATATAGAGATCAAGATGAGTGGTCAGCTTTCTGCCAAAGGCGATTTTCTTTCATTCTCTGCTGGTGCTATTACGTTGAACAATATCACCTCCAATCCGGCGGTTGTTAATCTCGCTATTCCCAAAGGCATCATCATCGCGGATAATGTGGCGGCGCCAATTACCAGCTTTGACCTGGCTACCAACACCTGGATCACCAAGGTGCCGGTTGGTTTTAGCAGCACCTCCGATATTTTTATCAGCGGTGCCATTATCCAGTCCTCTAATGGTTTTGCCAAAAACAACAATGCCAGTTCTGTAGTGAAAGGCATCTTTAACAGCAATAAACCATTTAGTGGCCAGTGGTCCTACGCCATGGCGGCGTACAGGCCGCAATTCCAGTATGAAGATATTGACGGGCCGGGTGAGATTACTTCCATTAACGGCATCTACCGCGCCGGAACGCCAACTACACAGATTAAGAACCTGGTAAGCGGAGGCACCAGTGGTGGTGGTAACAACTATAGCGGAAGTTCAAGCTCTAACGAAAGCTTTACAGCCTGCCTGGTAAGCAATACCGTTACAGCGACAAGCAGAAGCGCTTTAAAACAAACAGAAAGAACGGAAGCTAAAGAATTGGATGAAAGCCTGAAGGTTGTTCCCAATCCGGCCGCCAGTAATGTCACTGTTTCTTTTGTGCCTTCTGTTTCCGGTCATTCTACGGTAGCGGTTTATAACATTAACGGAACACTGGTTTCGGAGGTTTATAGTGGTTTGAGTGAGCAGGGCAAGACCTACTACAAAGGAATTGATGTGAGTAAGCTGCCTGGTGGTTTATATATCGTTCAGTTTAGAAATGGGGAAAACCTGGAGTTTAAAAAGTTTGTGATAGCCAGGTAAAAGCTTCATTCCGCGATCCCGCCGTGAAAACAAATTTGGTTGATCTATTGAAAAAACAATTCGTTATGCGTTGCAGAACATTTTTTATAACGGCAGTCTTCGTTTCTTTTTCGCTAAAAGGAATGGCTCAATCTATACTGGCAGAGCGGGGAAACGAGGCGGATACTACTTTCGTGGATAACCTGGTGCAGCAAAGTACCGATCAAAGGAATAATGATCCTCAAAAATCATTAGCCCTGGCTTTGCAGGCAAAAGATCTTGCGGAAAAGATCGGCTTTCAGAAAGGGGCGGCCTATGCCTATAAAAATATTGGTTTGGCTTACCTGGTGCAGGGCAATTATGTAGAGGCATTGCAAAATTACCAACTGTCACTAAAGATTTTTGAAGCCATAAAGTTTGATGAAGGTATTGCCAATTTACTGGGCAACATTGGGGTGGTCTATTATTATCAAAGCGATAATGTGAAGGCGCTGGATTATTACCTGCGGTCTTTGAAGATAGCAGAACGCACCGGGAACAAATTAAGGATCATGTCCATGCTCAATAATGTAGGCGCTATCTATGGCCTTAAGAGTGCCACGTATGACAAGGCTTTGGTGTATTACCTGCAGGCCCTTCCCTTGTGTGAAGAATTAGGCGATAAAGATGCGCTGGGCAGCATATCGGTTAATGTGGGCGATATTTATTCTGACAAAGGTGATTACGAAAAAGCCCTTGACTATTTCAACAGGGCGTTGAAAGCGTACAGTTCTAACCCCGAGGGCTTGCCGAATGCCTATAATGCCATTGGGAAACTTTATTTGAAACAAGGAAAATACCAGCAGGCTTTAGATAACCATAAGCGGGCCTTGAGAGAAGCGCAACAGGTGAATGGAAAACTAAACATCATACAATCCTACACCGGTTTGGCCCGGGTGTATGTTAAGGAAAATGATTACCGGTCGGCGCTGGGTTATTATAAAAATGCAGAGAAAAGGGCTATGGAGTTAAACGTAAGTACCCTGTTGAGTGACATTTACAAGGAGATGTCGCTGGCGTATTCAAAGACCTCTGATTATGCCAACGCGTTTAAATACCAGTCTCTGTATGCCAATGTAAAAGATACCTTGTATAATATTGAAACGGATAAAAAACTGGCCAGTCGCCAGTTTGATTTTGATCTTCAAAAGAAGCAGGGTCAGATTGATTTGCTCACGGCCGATAAGGCGCTTAAGGAAGTGGAATTGAAAAGACAAAAGCTGGTTAAGAATGTGTTCTTAGCCGGTTTGGTTTTTGTTTTTTTTATCACGTTCATCATTTACAGAAACTACAAGGCTAAGGTGCGGATCAATAAAATCCTGGATCATCAAAAAGAACAGATCGAACATTTGCTGCTGAATATTTTGCCGGCCGAGGTGGCGAAGGAATTACAGAACAGCGGTAAAGCCACACCCAGAAATTATGAAACCGTGTCGGTTCTTTTTACCGACTTTAAGGGGTTTACGTCTATCGCCGATAAAATGTCGCCGACCGAGTTGGTTGATGAACTGAACATTTGTTTTATGGCCTTTGATGAAATCATTGAAAGCAACAACCTTGAAAAGATCAAAACCATTGGAGACTCTTATATGTGCGCCGGTGGCATTCCTACTCCGGACAGCAGGCATCCGTACAATATCGTAAAAGCAGGGCTGGAGATACAGCATTATATTTTTCAAAATAATCAGCGGCGTGCGGAAAAAGGATTACCACCATGGGATGTAAGGGTAGGAGTGCATGTCGGTCCGTTGGTGGCCGGTGTGGTGGGAAAGAAAAAGTATGCTTATGATATATGGGGCAGTACGGTAAACATTGCCAGTCGCATGGAAAGCAATGGTGAAATCGGGCAGGTGAATATTTCAGCGTCGGCGTATGAGTTGATAAAAGACAAATATGCCTGTACATACCGGGGGAAAATTTATGCAAAAAATGTAGGAGAGATTGATATGTATTTTATTGATCACGCAAATGAAATTTCCGAGGATCAAAAGCAATCGAATGCTGTGCAGGAGAATGAAAGCAACATATCCAGTGTGGAGAAAAAACCGGAAGCGTTTGATTTGGACACCTTGTATGGATGATTTGTTGCATGGCCAAGTGAATTGGCTGTGCAGCTTCCTTAAGGATGCTTGCGTGCCGAAGGGTATGTAAATCTAAGCAATGAAGCCGGTAGGGGTTGAGCATAATCCTCAAGCAAATGGTTTCTTCAAAAAAAGTTATATTAAATTAATCTAGTCGCTTTGGAACAGATGCAAATGAACTTTCAAATATTGAAAGAAGAAATATTGGCAAGGCTGTCCTTACACAGCGATCCTGCTCTTACCTATCATACGGCAGGACATACTGCCGACGTTCTGTGCACTGCTGAAAGGATAGCTTTGGAAGAAGGTATCACCGATCCCCAAAAGCTGTTGCTTTTAAAAGTGGCGGCCCTTTACCATGATACCGGTTTTCTGTATGCCTATAAGGGACATGAAAATAAAAGTTGTGAGATCGTCCGAAAGGAACTTGTTGATCTAAACTTTACAGAAAACGATATCAATACCATTTGTTCGCTCATCATGGCAACTAAAATTCCTCAATCTCCTCAAAACCACCTGGAAGAAATTCTTTGCGATGCCGATCTGGATTACCTGGGCCGTGATGATTTTGAGCCCATCAGTAATCATTTAAGAAAGGAATTTTTTAAATTAGGTATCGTCAATACCGAAGAAGAGTGGATGCAGTTGCAGATCCGGTTCTTCGAGTCGCACCAATACTTTACAAAAACCAGTCGTGAAAAGCGCAACGGTAAGAAAATGCAACACCTGGAGCAGTTAAAACGCCAGGTCCGTTTAAATACCAGCAATAAATATCTATGAAGCCAACAAGAACTTTGTTGCGCATTTTAAATGTAAGGCCAAGTGAGTGGAAGTTGGTCCGAACCCTTTTTGTCTTCGAGTTTTTCCAGGGTGCCGGCATTGCTTTCTTCTTTACTTCAGCGTTTGCGTTGTTCCTTGACAAGTTTCATATTTCCGAGCTGCCAAAAGTAATGATCTATTCCGCTTTCCTTTTGTGGATAGCAGGTTATGCGTATTCGAAGCTCGAGGCAAAGTTGGATATCGTAACCCTGGCCAAAAGCATCACCCTGTTTATGGCGGTAAGCATTTTGCTTTTCCGCTGGGCTGTGGATTCTATGCCACCGGCCTTTCTTTACCTGATGCTGGCGTGGTTTAATGTGTTGTACCTGTTGAACAACCTGGAGTTTTGGGGAATGACTTCTTTGCTTTTTGATGTGCGCCAAGGCAAACGATTGTTTGGGTTGATCAGTGCCGGGGATATTCCGGCCAAATTCATCGGCTATACGCTTGCGCTTTTGCTGGTAAGTTTTATTGGCACAGCGAATTTATTATGGGTTGGGTTTGCCTGTATGTTAGCGTCCCTTCCTTCATTGCATGCGATCAAGCGTTCCGGCTTGTTGAACAGGCATCACCATCACGAAATAAAACATACTACCAGCCGGGTGTCGCATCTGTTTAAAAATTTTGCAGCCAATACACTCATCCGGCGCATGGCCATCATTACAGTCGTTGCTTCAGCTGCTTTTATTATTGTCAACTTTTCGTTTTATGCAAAAGTGAAGGAAGCCGTTCACAGCGATGTTGCGCTGGCCCAGTTTATAGCCTTTTTCTTTGCCACCGTTCGCATAGTGGCCTTGTTTGTGAAAATGATTTTTACCGGCCGGCTGATCAACCAACTGGGAATTATAAAATCTTTATTGATTACGCCGGTATTGATGATAGCGCTTGTGTTTTCTATCATCATTTCGGATAGCTCCGTTGGCCCGCAAAGTTTTTCGCTGTATCTGTTTGGGGCCATGGCCATTTTTGTTGACATTCTTAGAACAACGATCAATACGCCTGTTTTTCTTACCCTGATGCAGCCTTTGGGAACGCACGAGAGGCTGCGGGCTCATACCATTACAAAAGGAATTATGGATCCCTTTGCCTCCCTGCTCACAGGGATTTTATTGTTAGTGGTTTTAAGGTTTGAGCATGATACGCATCTTCCCAGTCTTAATTATATTTTACTGGCTCTTGGTGTTTTCTGGATCATCGGCATCTACCGCATCCATCAGCAATACCTGAAAACCCTTTTAAAAACAATTGGTAACCGGTTTTTTAATAATACTGAATTCAGTATAAATGATTCCACAGCGCTCCACTGGATAAAAAACAAATTGAGTGGCGGCAACGAAACAGAAGCCTTGAATATTTTAAAAATGTTTGCTTCGCATCCTGCTATGTTTGATGAGGGGATTGTGTTGGCGGCATTGGATAATCCCTCGGTCAACATAAAAACGCAGGCGGTTCAACTGGCCGGACAAAAAAAGATGGCCGCTGCCGAAGACCCGTTGCGGAATATACTGAAATCGGCAGATGATCCTGGTCTGATAGCGGAGTGCATAAAAGCACTTTCTGCAATACACATACAGGAACAGGAAATTTTGCCCTTTATTGCTCATGCCAACGCTGCGGTTCAGAAAGCTGCCATTACAGGTATTTTGATGCATGGACATACAGAAAGTAAACAGCAAGCCAAAACTTATTTGACGCAAATGATTGCTTCCGCAGAAGTGGAGGAAAGAAGAAAGGCGGCGCTTATTCTGCAAGACTTGCAGGACGTTTCGTATAAAAAGGAAGTGCGGCAACTGCTTGAAGATACCGATAGGGAAGTGGTGCAGGCGGCTTTTATAGCATCAGGGAAAATGCAGGACGAAGACCTCCTCTCTATTGTTTTAAGCCGGCTGAAGACAAATGAAAAAGTGGTTATGGAAGCGCTTTACCTGGCGGGGGACAGTTCGCTTTCGCTGCTCAAATCGTTTATTCTTAGCCACCAATGCCCACCCCAGCAAACCGAAAGGTTGATACGGTTAATTGGAAGGATTGGCGGCAAGAAGGCGCACAATGTATTGTTGCACCTGATGGATGAATTGCCCGGCTATCCGCACGTTATCATCAAGATTTTTTATCAATCCAATTACACAAAAAACGCCGAACAGCGGCCTTTTTTTGAGGAACAGGTTCGCAATTGCCTGGGCTATTGCGCCAGCATCCTTTACATGCAGCGGTTGTTATTGCCTTACCAGCCGAAATACCAATTGCTGGCCAGCTCCCTGGAGTTGGAACTGGTAAATTTAAGAGATACCTTGTTGTACATTTTTGCTTTGCTGTACGATAAAGAAAAAATAAAGGATGTGCGGTCTGCTTTTAAATCGGGCAATAAAGAAACGATTGCCAATGCCATGGAAGTTATTGAAATGACGGTTCGCAAAGATGTGGCGTATCATTTTAATTTAATTTTTGAGTCATCGGATATTGATCATAAAACCTATGCTTTGCGTAAACTTTATCCCAGTAGCTTTTTTGCAACTATTGAAAATGTGCTTATTTCCATTCTGGGCACCGGGGACTTTAAGTATAACTACTGGACAAAAGCCTGTTCCATTTACACGTCTAAAAAACAACATCATTTTATTAACGGAAACATTATCAGCCGGTATAGGGAAGCGGACCACCCCATGTTGAGCGAACTGGCAAACTATGCTGTCTAACTAAAACTTAACTATATGCCATCCTCCAGGAACGAGCATCTGCTCATGATTGAAAAAGTATTGTTGCTAAAATCACTGAACATCTTTTCGGAAACGCCTGAAAATGTTCTGGCCGACCTGGCGCCGCTTATGCAGGACATGGAATTGGAAGAAGGAACGGTGATTTTTGAAGAGGACGACAAGGGCGACAGCATGTACATTATTTACCAGGGCGAGATCGAGATCTATAAATCAAATACAACGCTGGCGATTTTAAAAGAGAAGGAAGTGTTTGGAGAGCTTTCCCTGATTGATGCCGAAACCCGAAGCGCTTCGGCCCGGGCCTACACCGATTGTTATCTTTTTAAAATAGACCAGGACCCGTTTTTTGAACTACTTGATTCCCGCCCGGAAATTGCCAAGGGTTTCTTGAAAATGCTTTGCAAGCGATTGCGTATTTTAAATGAAAAATTTGATAAGGAAAGAATGCAATAGCCCATGGTAAACGGTAAATTTTTCCGGCAGGTTTTGCTTGTCAGCACCTGCTTTCTAACCGCCTGTTCAAATGATAACGTCCATTCCGGCAATGCCCTTCGTAAACATCAGGAATGGGCGTTTACCTCTTTTCAAAAAGTAGACAGTGTGAACCCTGTGATGGGTGCCGATTCTTCATTGGCTTTTGTTTGTCCTGTTTTAAAAAAAGAAGTGAAATGGGCGGAGAAAGATGTTTTTAATCCTGCCGCCATTGTGCGCAACGACAGTGTTTTTTTATTGTTCCGGGCCGAGGATAAAATTGGCAAGTATGCCGGTACGTCCAGAATTGGGCTCGCCTGGAGTACGGATGGACTGCATTTCCAAAAATATCCGCAACCTGTTTTTTATCCGGATAATGACCGGTACAAAATTTTAGAGTGGGAGGGCGGATGCGAGGACCCAAGAGTGGTGGAAGATGCTGCGGGGATGTACTACATGACCTATACAGCTTACGATGGGGACAAGGCAAGATTACTGATCGCTTCCTCTCCTGACCTTTACCATTGGACCAAACACGGACCTGCTTTTGCAAAAGCGAGCAATGGAAAATATGCAAAAGGGTGGAGCAAGTCGGGAGCCATTGTTTCTGCTTATAAAAATGGAAAGATCGTTGCCTCCAGGATCAATGGCAAATACTGGATGCTTTGGGGCGACCAGAATATTTGGGCCGCCACTTCGGATAACCTGCTCGATTGGGAGCCGGTACTGCGTAAAGCCGGAGAGGATTCAGTAGAAAACATAAGAGGGCTTGCCAAAGATTTTCCTGAGCTAAAAACCGTTTTGGCTCCCCGCAAAGGAAAATTCGACAGTGACCTGGTAGAGCCCGGCCCGCCGGCTATGCTCACCGACAGCGGAATTTTGTTCATTTACAACAGCCGCAACATTCTTTCCATTGGCGATACAACTTTGGCTGAGGGCACCTATGCCGCAGGACAAGCATTGCTTGATAAAAACGACCCCACAAAAGTGCTCAAGCGAATGGAGACCTATTTTATGAAACCGGAAAAGCCTTATGAAATTTCCGGGCAGGTAAACCATGTGTGCTTCGTGGAAGGATTGGTTCATTTTAAAGACAAATGGTTTTTGTACTATGGCACTGCCGATTCAAAAATTGCAGTGGCCGTGATGGATTAAAGAATTTGACTTTCGTCGGGTTGGGAAAAATGACCTTACTTGTACTTTCTACAAGAATAGTATTTATCAACGAGCTAGTACCATCCTAGTGAAGGATTGTGACCCGTTCAAGAGCATTTATGAACTTTTGCTTCTACAATGGTTGCTGATTTGATAGCTAAAAGCTCTGCCTTATGCAATGCTGCAGCTGGGCGAGGAAAAGCCATCTTTTTAACCAAGGCAAAATGTGCCAGTTGTCATGCGCTTCCTTTACTGGCTGATAATAAGCTGCACACAGGTGCCGAAATAGGCATTGATGATTTTGAAGCCATGCGGTCGCCAACCGGTATGTACCGTACTACGCCTTTGGGTGGGTTATTTGCCAGGGCGAAAGACGGGTTTTATCATGACGGCCGGTACGCCACATTAAAGGATGTGGTGAATCACTATAATGACTTCTTAAAATTAAATCTTACAACTGCAGAGAAACATGATTTGGAAGAGTTCTTAAAATCTCTTTAGGGAATTCTTGTAGCATGAAAATGTTTGTGCAAAATGAACAAACCTTTCATGGGATTTATTCCAACAACAAGGGCAACCTTCATGATGAATAGTGCGTTTACTTTAATAAACAGTGTATGAAAAACAAACTTATAATGGGGTTTCTTTTAATCCTGTGCAGTAGTATACTGCTGGTGTTTTGCAGTAAGGGAAGCAGCAATAGCAATGGGGATAATTCGAATAACAACAATCCTCCCCCGACCACATCAGGTAATGCTGTTCTTATATCGGGGATGCAATTTGGCACGACTAGTTTGGCGGTGAAAGCAGGCACAACGGTTACCTGGACCAATAATGATCACATGACGCATACCGTAACGGCTGATGACGGGAGTTTTACCAGCGGCGACCTGAACTACCGCGACACATACAGCCATACCTTCAGCAATGTGGGAACGTACAACTACCATTGCAAATACCATTCGAATATGAAAGCAAATGTGGTGGCTAATTAAAGAAGGGCAAGTCTTCCGTCTTTGAGTTGGGCAGTAGGCTAAACTTCAATTGCGGCAGACCTAAGATATGATTGAGATATAAGGCTTGGGCAGAGAAAAATGCCGGAAGGAATTATTTTATCATTCACAATCCATATTGAGTGAAGTCAAATAAAAAAGGCTTCAGTTTCCTGAAGCCTTTTTTATTTAGTGTGGGAGTTGACGGGTTCGAACCGCCGACCCTCTGCTTGTAAGGCAGATGCTCTGAACCAGCTGAGCTAAACTCCCGAATGTATAAGAACTGCGTTTGAAAAGGTTGATTTTGTACTCCCTTTTCCGTTGGGAGTGCGAAGATAAGGGTTGAGGCTTTTCCCAAAAAATTTTTTTGAAAAAATCTTTTTAGCTCATTCAAATAGACTGCACGGTGGCAAGAACTTTACGTAAAAATTTCCTTGTTTTTTTAATTCAATTGTACCTGGGGCAATCTGTACGTCTGGCCGTCCCACACGATCAGCTCGTGGATATGCAGTTTCCAAAACCGACGGAAGGGGGATTTGTTGAGGATCTTTCTGACTTCGGTTTTGTTTTCCGCATTGATGGTGATCCAAACGGTTTGAATTTCCATGCTCACCGCATAGTGGTCGATCACCTGGTCGTCGATCAGCGTATTGATATACTCACGGTGTTCCTGAACGAGCTTCATTGCTTCTTCATTCCAGTCAAACTCTACAATCGCCAGGTATTTTGTCATCATTAAACTATTGTCCATTCTACAATCTGGTTTGCCCACTCGGCACGGCGCGGCGTGGTAATGCGAATATAATTATCGGTATAACCTTCCATCATGCCGTTTTTTTCGTGGCCTTCAAACAGCACTTTGCGGCTTTGCCCCTGGTGCTGCGCGGTAAAATACTGCATTTTCATATAACTAAGGTTGCGCAGGGTTTTGTTGCGTTCGTGGCGCACGGACACCGGCACCACGGGTTTTAGGTCCAGTGCTTTTGTGTGGTCTCTTTCCGAATAGGTAAACACATGCAGGTACGAAACATCCAGTGCATGCAAAAAATCAAAGGTTTCCTGGAAATGCCGGTCCGACTCGGAAGGAAAGCCCGCGATCACATCCACCCCAATGGCGCAGTGCGGCATCAGGCGCTTGATCATTTCCACCCGTTCGGCATACAACTCTCTTTTGTAGCGGCGCCGCATCAAGGCCAGTATTTCGTTGCTGCCGCTTTGCAGGGGAATGTGAAAATGCGGCATGAACCTTTTGCTTCGTGCTACAAATTCAATGATCTCGGGGGACAATAAGTTCGGTTCAATGGAAGAAATGCGGTACCGTTCAATGCCCGCCACCTCGTCCAGTTGCCGCACCAGGTCGTAAAAGTTTTCTTCGCTTTTTTTGGCGCCGTCCGGGCCCTTGCCGAAATCGCCCAGGTTTACACCCGTCAGTACGATTTCTTTTACGCCGTTTTGCGCCAGCTCTTCGGCATTGCGCAGCACATTGGCAATGCTGTCGCTGCGGCTTTTGCCGCGGGCCATGGGAATGGTGCAGAAAGAACAGGTGTAGTCGCAGCCGTCCTGTACCTTTAAAAACGTGCGGGTGCGGTCGTTCAGCGAATAGGATGCATTAAAGCCCGTCACGTCTTCAATATCGCAACTGCTGATTTTGGCCGAGTCGCCTTTGGTAAGTTCTTTTAAATGGGTGGCGATGTTAAATTTTTCAGCAGCGCCCAAAACCAGGTCCACTCCGGGAATTTCCGAAATCTCTTTGGGTTTCAACTGCGCATAGCAGCCCGTAATCACCACCAGGCTTTCCGGCGACTTGCGCTGAATGCGGCGAACCAGTTGCCGGCATTCCTTATCTGCGTTGTCGGTGACGGAGCAGGTGTTGATCACATACACATCGGCCAGGTCCTCAAACTCCTTTTTCAAAAACCCCTCGGCTTCCAATGTGCGGGAAAGCATGGAGGTTTCTGAAAAGTTCAGTTTGCACCCCAGCGTATGAAAAGCTACGGATCGCTGTTTTTCCATGAGGCGGCAAAGTTAGGCAAAAGCCGGGGGATGCAGGAGGAGCTGGGGGTTATTAGGAGTTTGTTAAGGGCGGAAGGGACGAAAAACGGGTCGAAGTGGCCAAAAAAACATGCTCGTTTTCAGAATTTCTGCGAAAATTTTAAAATTGGCGGACGTTTCGGGGCGCTGGCCCGTTTGGGTCTGGATTTAAAAAGGCTTATTGGCTGAGGGCTTTTTTATACACTTCCAGCGCTCTTTGGCGGGTGGCTTGGTGTTCTACAACCGGAGGCAAATACGCCGGAGTATAGTTATTGATCCATGTTTTTATATACCGCAATTCGGGGTCAAACTTTTGGGTTTGGGTCGTGGGATTGAAGATCCGGAAGTAGGGCGCCGCGTCGCAGCCGCATCCGGCCGCCCACTGCCAGTTGCCGTTGTTGACGGCCAATTCGTAATCCAGCAGTTTTTCGGCAAAATAAGCTTCGCCCCACCGCCAGTCAATCAACAGGTGCCGGGTTAAAAAGCTGGCGGTAATCATTCGTACCCGGTTGTGCATCCAGCCGGTTTCGTTTAACTGCCGCATGCCCGCATCTACTATGGGGTAGCCGGTTTCTCCCCGGCACCATAAGGCAAACTCTTCTTCGTTGTTTCGCCACCGGATGTTGTCGTATTTCTTTTTAAAGCTTTGGTGCACCACGTGCGGAAAATGAAACAGGATCATCATAAAAAACTCTCTCCAGATCAATTCGTTCAGCCATTGCTCGTTGAGCCGGCTTGCCATTGCTGCCAGGTGCCGTACACTAAGGGTGCCAAAGCGCAAATGAACGCTTAACCGGGATGTGCCCTCCACAGCGGGAAGGTTGCGGGTTAAGTGATAGTTGCGAATCAATTCCTGGCGGACCGAGGCGGGGGAAATGATCAGGTTGGTTTTTGAAAAACCGATTTCGGTTAAGGAAGGAAAGGGAAACGGGGTAGTCTTGACCAAATGAGAAAGATGCTGTTCGCTGGGAAAGGCATTGATTGGTTGGCTGTTGTATTTTTTCTTCCACGCGGTGGCATAAGGCGTGAAAACGGTGTAGGGTGTTCCATTAGCTTTTACAATTTCGTGCTTTTCGAAGAGCACCTGGTCTTTGAAAGTGGTAAAGCCAATGTTTTTTTGAAGCAGAAAATTTTTTACCGCTTCATCTCTTTCCTGGGCATAGGGTTCGTAATCATGATTGGTCATGACTTCAGCTACCGTAAACTGTTCGCAAATCGTTTCAAACGCTTGTAGCGGCGTGGCGTGCAAAATATAGATCGATGAGCCGTGCTCCTGTATCCGGGTCTGTAACTGCTCAAGGGTTTTATGTATGAAGTGAACCCTTTTGTCTTTTGGGTTGTCCAGTTTGTCCAGGATGTTCCGGTCAAAAATGAAAACGGGCAAAACAGCTCCGGGTCTTTTCAGGGCTTGGTACAAACCATGATTGTCGGACAGTCGCAAATCGCGGCGAAACCAAAATACGGTAAGGGGTTGTTTTGTTTGTGGCAGGTGCATTGTTTAAAATCTGATGTGGATAAGGGTTACTTTGCGTTTGCTGCAAGCTGTGTTTTTGATTTGTGCGGAAGCGGCTTGTCGTCAGCGCCGGAGCTGCGGGTATCTTGCTGGGCTTTTTCCTTTGCCGGTGATTTTAAAAAAAGATGATAGAAGAAAAGGTTCAGCGCTATCAATTCGTAGCCATAAAACACATCTTCTACCGGAATGGTCAGCAGGCGGAAGCCCAGGTTTTCGGCGTTGTTGTACCACACCACGGGTTGTTCCAGGCCGGTGCCGGTTAAAATGCCGTTTACCATAAAAAAAGGAATGAGCAACAGCGCATAAACAGTAATGGATTTTCCAAACCAGTTGATTCGGAATACAAATTTCAGCAGCAGGCACACAAGGGCGGTGCTGATGAAGGCCGATGCGGTGTACAGCCGGTCCAGAAACAAAACACCCAGCGCCAGCAGGGTGGCGGAAAGAAGCAGGCAGAAGATATTTTCGGCCCTGGCCGGCCAGGCCAGGTTGTAAAACTTGGTCAGGCAATGGTAGGTGAACACGCAGGCATAAGGAATGCAGATAAAAAACAACCCTTCTTCTACGGGCAGGTTAAAAACATACAGGCCGCTGACGTACCGGGGAGTAAAGCCCCAAACGTTCCATTGTGTAAATGCGGCATCCCACAAAAGAAAGAGCACCGCCACCAAGATGTTGGCTTTAAAAAAAGCCCCCCAGGTTTTGTGGAAGTTTATTTTCGGGTGAAATGAAAACAACAGCGGCACGATCACCGTAAAAAAATCAACAAGCAGGTAAAGCATCTTCATGACTGGTTGCCGGATTTAAGTTGGCGAAAGAATTTAAACGGGACCCAGAGCATGCCAAAACATTCGCCGTCTTCTTTGCTCAGGTGTTTGTGGTGCGTTTTGTGGGCCCGGCGGATGGCCTTGAAATAAGCGTTGTCGCTGTGGCGAAACAGCTTGAAGCGCTGATGAATGAATACATCGTGAACCAAAAAATACGCAAGGCCGTAAAGCGTAATGCCCAGGCCGATCCAAAAAAGAAAATTGTAGCCGTTTTCCATGCCCAGAAACAAGCAGGTAATGCCCGGAAGGGCAAAGATCAAAAAGAAGAAATCGTTGTGTTCAAAAAAACCGGATGATTCTTTTTTGTGATGGTCTTTGTGGAGGCTCCACAATAAGCCATGCATAATGTACTTGTGCGTAAACCAGGCCACGACCTCCATGCCAATGAAAGCAACCAGGACGATCAATGCGTTAATTAAGATGGGTTCCATGGTTTTGAAAGATTTTGGTTAACGTTTTTCTTCGATAGGCGAAGATGTCTTCAATTCTTTTTTGAACAAGAAAGGAGTGGGTCAGTGTGCCAATAAAGCCCAAGGGCAGTTTATAATTTACTTCGTCTTCCATAAACGTTCCCTTGGTGGTTTCACTGAAACGGTGTGTATGTTCCCAAAAGGAGTAGGGGCCTTTCCTTTGCCGGTCGGTAAAAACGAAGGGCTTTTCAATTTTACAGATCTCCGTTTGCCAGTACATGGGAATGCCGAACAAAGGCCGCACGGTATAGTCGATCAGCATGCCTTCGTAAATTTCTTCATCATGCAAAGCCGTTCTGATTTTAAATTTCATGTCGGGCGGAGTTATGTGTGCCAGGTTTTTGGGTGAGGAGAAAAAGGCCCACGCCTTGTCAATGTCGATGGGCAAAAACTGTTCGGTTTTATATTGAAATACATTTTTCATATTGAGACTCATCTTATCCGGCATGTAAATTTTGTTTCTCCGGAGCTGTTACATAATCTGAACTTTTTAAGTACGCCACCACCTGCTGTTTCAATTCCAAGTCATCTAAGTGTACAATCGATTTTAGGAGGAAGGCTTTGTCTTTTTGAATATGATCGTTGTAGCCTAAAAAAGAGGGCAGGTTGGTTTGTACGGCAAAGCGCAGAAACCGCAGTTCCACGTTTTTTGCATCGGCCGCAATGGTTTTTTCAAGTAGTTGTTTTCCTTTGGAGAAATAAGACAGTTTGCTGAACGGATTGATCGCATGTTTGGCCATTACCATGGTGGCGCAAGCCCGGTAACCGCCCAGCAGAGGATTGTTTCTTTCATTGTACGATTGCAACATGCCGGTTAGTTTTTGACAGGCCGTTTTTTCTGTTACTGCTTTTTGATACAGCAATCGTACTTCATCCAACGAAGGCGTTGTAGCGAAGCAATTTGTGTTCCATGCCAGTAGCAGGATAAGGACTAGTTTTTTCATACCAGGTTCATTTTGTATTCCAATAGGCTGTTGACCATTAGCCCAAACTTTCTGCCGTTGTTGATCCGGATGCGTTCGGTAAGTATTTTATGCGGCGGCAGTTTCTTGATCTTGTTAAACAAGGACCGGTAATACACATAAGCAAGATACACGCCACCTTTGGACGAGGCCGGCAGCTTTTTAATGCCCTGAAGCGCTATTTTAAAATCTTCTTCAATCTCTTGTTCTATTTGCTTTTTGGTATCGCCGGTAAACTCCCGGATGTCCAGGTTTGGAAAATAGGTACGGCCCAGGATATAATAGTCGTCTTTCATATCCCGCAGAAAGTTTACTTTTTGAAAGGCGGCACCTAATTTCATGGCATAGGGTTTTAATTCCTCGTACAGGGCTGCGTTGCCTTCGGTAAATACATGCAGGCACATCAGGCCTACCACTTCTGCCGAGCCCAAAATGTATTGTTGGTATTTTGCAATTGTGTAATCGGTTTTCTGCAGATCCATCTTCATGCTTTCCAAAAAGGTTTCAATGAGCTCCGGGCTGATGTTGTAGTCATGAACGGCCTTTTGAAATGAGTTGAGGATGGGGTTGACGGAGATGCGGCTCTGGATGGCTTCGTAGGTTTCCTGTCTGAATTTTTCCAGCAGTTGTTTTTTGTCGTAGCCTTCAAAGCTGTCCACGATTTCATCGGCCACCCGAACAAAGCCATAAATGGAATAAACGGCGCTGCGCAGGCGGTTGTTCAAAAAATAGATGCCCAGCGAAAAACTGGTGCTGTACGTGTGGGTGGTGAGTTTGCTTACCTCTAAGGACAAGTGATCAAACAACAACTTCATGCTTTTTGTTTTTTAGATGTTTTAGTAATTGCTCGGCGGCAATCTTTCCCGATATCAGCGAAGGCGGCACGCCGGGCCCCGGAACGGTGAGTTGGCCTGCGTAAAAAAGGTTTTTGATTCTTTTGTTCCTGATCTTGGGCTTTAGCAGGGCCGTTTGCCTGAGGGTGTTGGCCAGTCCGTATGCATTGCCTTTGTAGGAATGGTAGTCGTCGATAAAGTCGCGGACACAATAGCTTTTCTTAAAATCAATATGCGGTTCCAGGTTGTTTTCGCCGGTGTGGTTTTGCAGCCGCTCCAGCATGATCCTGAAATATTTTTCCCGGAGCTGGGGCGTGTCTTCCAAACCCGGAGCTATCGGCATCAGAAGAAACAGGTTTTCATGCCCGGCGGGGGCTACCGTGCTGTCCGACTTGGAAGGGCAGCATGTATAAAACAAAGGTCTGGAGGGCCATTGGGCATCCTTATAAATTTCCCTGGAGTGCTGGAAAAGGTCTTCTTCAAAAAACAACGTATGGTGGCGCAGGTTTTTAAGGCGTTTATTCAAGCCCAGATAGAAGATGAGGCAGGAGGGGGCAAAAGTTTTTTTCTCCCAGTAGTCTTCGTTGTAGTTGCGGTAGGATGGCGGGAGCAGCTGGCTTTCCACATGATGATAATCGGCAGCCGCCACCACGCCATCAAACGCCAGTTTCTCTCCATTGACAATGAGGCCGGCCGCTTTGTTGTCTTTCACAACAATCATTTGCACTTCGGCATTGAAATGAAAAACCGCTTCGTTTGATTCGGCCAGTTGCACCATAGCCCCAATCACTTCTCCAAACCCACCCTGCGGATACCAGGTGCCCAACTGCAATCCGGCATAGTTCATCAGGCTGTACAGGGCCGGGGTTTCCTGCGGCATGGCCCCCAGAAACAATACCGGGAACTCCATCAGCGCAATCAGCCTGGGATGTGAAAAATAGCGGCGCACGTGTTTGCTGAATGAAGAAAAGATCTGCAGGCGCAGGGCATCTTTGATGAGTTTGGGGTCGGCAAACTCTGTGACGGAAAGCCCGGGTTTGTAAACCAGCCGCTCCATGCCGGCTTCGTACTTGAACCGGGCCTCCCGCATAAATTTTTGCAATTGGGCGGCGCTGCCTTTTTCGATGGATTCAAACAGGGTGCACAACTGGTCGAAGCCGGACGGGATGCTGAGGGCTTCGCCCGGCGCAAATACCATATCAAAGCCCGGGTCAAGAAGTTTTAAGGCATAGAAATCCAGAACGCTATAGCCAAAGTCATTGAAAAAGCGTTCAAAAACATCGGGCATCCAGTACCAACTGGGCCCCATGTCAAAAACATAGCCGTTGGCCGTGCGTAATTGCCGGGCCCTACCGCCGGCGGTGCTGTTCTTTTCAAAAACCTGTACCTCGTGCCCGGCTGCCGACAAATAGGCGGCAGCGCTTAAACCCGAAAACCCTGAACCGATAACCGCAATCCGCGACATGATTTGTTGTTTATATAATTTGCTGTAAAATTAAACAAGTATTTGTTGCAATTCATATTCCAAATCCTCCACCGATTGAAGGCTCCGGATTTTTTTAACGCTCTTTAAATGACTGGTCAGTTGGGGGTTGCCGGATATGTATATTTTTTGAGAAGGGAAGCTTTGGGTCAGGGCTTCCGCATAAGCTGTGATGTTTTCCGGGGTATCGTGATGTACCAAAAAAGTGAGCAGGGCGCCGGCAGGCGTTTGGTCTACGGCGCTTTGTAGCGAAACCAGGGGTACATTGGCGCCCAGGTAAATAACCCTTCTGCCGGAGAGTTGAATCAGATAATGGGCAAGCAATAGGCCAAGTTCATGAAACTCATCTTCGGGCAGAAACAGCAGCCATGCGTCCTCTTCGGGGGAGGCGGGTGGAAGGGCGTCAATGGCGGTAAATAGTTTTTTCCGGATCAGGTTACTGATGAAGTGTTCGTACGACGGCGCAAGGGTGTCGCTGGCCCACATCAGCCCGATGCGTGCCAGCATAGGGTAAAGGATGTTTGTATAAGTGTCTCTGATGCCGTGGCGTAGCTGACAGTGCGAAAAAATCTTTTCAAACCATGCTTCGTCGTAGTTCATGCCGGCTGCCAAAAGTTGGGAAATAAAATACTCTGTTCTTTCCTCTGCCGGTGTTTGCTCTTGTACGGCCTGGCTCACCAGTTGAAACAGTTTTTGATCGGGCATGGCGCAGAGCTCCGATACTTTATGACCCGAATCCATCAGGCTTACGATGTTCAGCAGCCGGCGCAATTGCGAGTTGTCGTAATACCGGGTATTGCCCTCGGAGCGGCTGGGGTGAAGGGCATTGTAGCGTTGCTCCCACATGCGTATGGTGTGTGGCTTGATGCCTGAAAACCGGGAAAGCTGGGAGATGGAAAACAAATTCATTGTTTAAAATTATAGAATAATATTTAAACAAAAAGTTTTTCTTGAGTCGTGAATGATGAATGGTGAGTAGTGAAGGGGGGAAGCTCTCTCTAATGCTAAACAGTTATCAGGATGGCAGATGGTAGTTGATAGATGACAGAAGAGAAAGAGGCGGCGGCTGTCTCACCTCTGCCGTTTGCCGTTTCTCGTCTCCCGTTTCACGTAACAGCTACCCACTCCCTATATCCTTGCATGGAATCTTATCGAAAAAACGTTTACCGGTCCTTGCCTGTCTTTGTTGTAACCGGGATTGGCTATAAACTGGTATGCCCCTGTCAGGTAAATATGTTTTTTATACAAGTCTGCGGAATAATAGGCTTCTGCCAACAGTTCCCAGCCATAGTTCAGGTTTCCGTCACCTAGTATAAAGCCTTTTCCGCCTGCTTTTAAATAATCCCTGTGCGCATTCGAAATGCCCGAGGCCACCCAGGCCAATCCCATATTGTCGTTTTCTCTTTTCCATCGTTCACCCGTCATGGAAAGCCCTGCACTCAGGCTGTGGTCTATTTCGGTAAACACCCAGGTTTCATTTCGCCCATCATTCCAACTGGCTCTGAAAAAACAACCCAGGTCTTTTGTAATGTTTTGTTCCGCATTGATTCCAAAACCAAATTTTGTGTTTCCGTACTTCCGGGTGCTTTCAATCTTCGGGTTCTGCGGACTGAATGCAATGCTCTGCCGGTAATTGCCCATATTGGCGGTGGTAAAAAAAGCCAAAAGCCGTATGGCTCCTTCCTGGTTTTTGATTTTGTGTTTGTGCGTATACTCAATGGTGTGTGAACTGGCTTTTGAAATGTTCCAATTCATGTTGCTGCCGTTGGCCTCTTTGGGTACTAAGGAAATCCCGTAGCGCCATTCGTGCTTTGGGGTTACAAACTCCAAAACCGCACTTGGGGTATAACCTCTTGTATTGGCGGGATAATCCCAGGCTCCATTATCCATTAAGGCCCAACTCATAAACTGCGTTCGCGGGTCGTGGCTGAATTTATTGTCGTCAAAATAGTCGGGAACGCCCATTTTACCTATTGTAAAAGCAAGGTATTTGGTGGGGATGTGCTCGCCTAACAAATTAAAATCGCTGGGCTGATAAAGGGTTTCCGTTGCCAGGGCAAAAACCTGCCGGTAAAACAGCCGGGCCAAATAAATTTGCGGGGCCGGATCGCCAATCCGGAACGTTTCTCCGTTGGTTGCGGCTGCAATGCCCAGGGTTCCGCTAAGGCCCGAACCACCGGCAATTTCGGGGTTGATGAATACGCTGGCGCCCCTCCAAAGCCTCATGCCCGCAAATAAGGTGGACGTAATGGACGACTTGCTTTCTTTTTGAGGCAGGAGGCTGTTTTCGCCCGAATAGTTGACGCGGAAGGAAGGCTTGAACTGGTTGATTACGGTGGTTTGTGCGTGGATGCTAAACCGGTCGTTTTTTGAGGTGTCGGGTTGTTGCGCTTGCAGGCCGATCGCAAAAAACGTTGGTATGAAAATGCTTGTTAGGCGTTTCACGGTTCTTATGCTTTTGAAAGCTCAGTGTGGTTAGGGTTGGTGCTGAAATGCGGCCGAACGTTTTACGAAGTTAGGGTGCTGAGGCATTTGCTGTACCGGGCGCTTTGGCGTATGACCCCTGCGGTTGAGAAAAACCGCCTCACTAGCCGGTTCATTTTCAGACATAAGCTAGAACAAGAAAAGGAAAATCCCCCCAGCGGGGCGGCCTTATCCTATACAAGTAACGACCATTCCCTTCAGCGGGGAAGCACTTTCCTGTATAGGTAACGGCCTTTACATGTGTATGTAACGACCATTACATGTCTATGTAACGACCTATACATGTATATGTAAGGGCCTATACATGTACATAAGAAGGCCTTCATATGTTTATATGACGACCCTCATATGTCTATATGAAGGCTGTCTTATGTCTATATGAAGGCCCTCTTATGTATATATGATGGCTGTCTTATGTATATATGAAGGCCCTCTTATGTATATATGATGACCTTCTTATGTCTATATGATGACCTTCTTATGTCTATATGAAGACCTTCTTATGAACATATGACGGCTGTCTTATGAACATATAAAGCCCTTCTTCTGTCTATGTGACGGCCTGGCTTTCAAGGTTTTAGGGCCAAAGCCCCCGGGGAAGGTTGGTGGGGAAGCCTGCCGCTATCAGGCCAGGGTAGTTGCATTTGCGCAATGGGATGGCGTATATTTATGTATTGTATGCAAACAAATCAGACACCCTGAAATGCTAAAACACCGAATTAATTTTGCTGCTTTGACTATCTCTTTTTTATTGATAGGGTTACTGACTATCGTGTCATTCTTTGGAGCTTGGGCATACGATGAAGGAACCGCAAATAGCTCTGTTCTTGCATCTCTTTTTAAAATTTTACGTTTTCCGACACATACTTTGTTTTGGGACTATTTCAATCAGACGGCAAAAACCTTCTATTTAGGACTATTGATAAACGTTTTCTTATTTGCCTTTGTGACAGAACGAGTGATCTCATTCATAAAAGGACAGAGAGCAAATGGCTAAGGTTTTTATCTCAATATTATTTATAATGACACTTGCCTCTTGTCAGACAAAACAGAAGTTTGACAAAGCTAAATGGGCAGAAGTGGCAGACTTGATGACCTTCCCAAATAGAAAATATATGATTGACGATTTGGTTCAGAACTACAGATTGAAAGGGATGACTTATCAGCAACTAATTGACTTGCTTGACAAGCCACAAAAAAAGCTTGATAGCACTTTACAAGTTTACTATGATATTGACGTAGACTATGGCACTGACATTGACCCTGTTTATACCAAAATTCTTTCTATCGAATTTGATAAAGACACAGTTGTTAGAAATTTCGAAGTGCTAGAATGGAGAAAGTGACATGACGAAATTGTCTGCATACAACAAGGGGTTTGGCAAAATGCGGGCTGACTGAACTTTTTCTTCAACTGCAGTTTTTCAATATAGCTTTTGCACCCGCTGACCAAACGCTATTGAACAGAAATCTATAACTTGAATAATAAAACATTAATCAACATCAGTAAGCCAGGCGGACGGAACGCAGATGTCCCGCACTTCGCCAAGCCGTTGACCGTTGGCTGATATTATGAGACTACTTCTTTCATTGATTTTCTTGCTGTACTCTGTTGCAGGCAATTCCCAAGGCATGCGGCAAAAACTACTCGTTGCAGAATTTCGGATTGACACTCCCCGGGCAGGAAATTATACTTACCTCGTTTCATACAATTTTGAGAATGGCAAGTTGCAATCCAAAGACACGATCCTTGGCGCTGAGACGTTTAAAAAGGATAAGAAGGGTCTGTTCAACAGGTATGTGCGGTTCGAATTTGGCAGAAACTTTATCTATAATAGCCGCTATGTCGTATCGGGAACGGGCAATGTTATCGACATCAAAGAAAAAAAACTGGTGATTGAAGAAGGGGACGACTTTATTGCTGCGCACGGCGATACCATGATTTTTCATCGGGCAAATATTTTTACAGGAACCGGGTACTTGGTTTTGAACCTCAAAACAGGTGAATATCGTTTTCTTAATCATGAGGAGCGGAACCGGGACAAGATTGACAGAAGTTCACCGGATCAGGCTCATTATCTTTCCATTGACCGTTCGAAGATCCCCTACAAAATTTGCTTGCACGACACTTCAGGCCAAGAAAAAACGTTGGTAGGGGATGCTGGACATGGTCCCAATATTACGGGTGGAAGTCAGTCCCCTACGATAGAAACACACTGGCTTACGAACACAACTTTTTTGTATACCGTCCATAAGCTCGGCGGTATTGACAGCACGCAATTTGATAGTGTCCGTCGTTTTTATTCTAAGTTCTTCTGTACAGTGATCCTGCATCACTTCGACATCGCCTCCAACAACGACACGGTCTTTTATA
>JAEVYV010000259.1 GCA_023392575.1 Bacteroidota bacterium
CAGGATGCCATTGACCGCTGGTGGTGGCCCAGCCTCATGATGTTTGGCCCGCACGACAGTGAAAGCCAGCACAGCGAGCAAAGCATGAAGTGGAAGATCAAACGTTTCAGTAACGACGAATTGCGCCAGCGCTTTGTTGATATGATTGCAGAGCAGGCAAAACTGCTCAATGTAATTCTTCCCGACCCGGATTTGAAATGGAACGAAGAACGTGGACATTATGATTTTGGAAAGATCAACTGGGAAGAATTTTGGAACGTGGTAAGCGGCAATGGCCCCTGCAACAAGCAGCGCCTGGATGCAAGGAGAAAAGCCTGGGAAGAAGGTGCCTGGGTGAGAGAAGCAGCGAGGGTGCATGCGGAGAAGAGAGCGATGGGAAGCAAACAGCAGGCGGCTTAAATTCAAAAGTAAAAAGTCAAAATGCAAAATTGAGCCGCTAATTCTTGACTTTGGATTTTGACATTTTTTAAGCTTGGCTTTATTGCTTCTATTAAGCTCCTGTTGTGTCACTCGCTTGTACGTTCAGTAATTCTATTCAACAATAAAAAAAACATTCCATATCTCTGCCAGATATGGAATGTCTCAAACAATAACTATGACATTCTTTAAAAAATACCTTTACGGCGATTACGGCGATAAAGAAGCACCAACTGGTGGAAATTTTCCAAACTCCCCTTCAGGGGTTGGGGGCGAATGGCCTCTATGGGAAGTGTTCATTCGCAGCAAGCAAGGACTGGATCACAAACACGTAGGCTCGCTCCATGCGGCCGATGCACAAATGGCTATTGAAAACGCCAGAGACGTTTACACAAGAAGGCAGGAAGGCGTTAGCATTTGGGTGGTGGAAAGTAAATACATCCATGCCTCCAGCCCCGATGAAGCCGAAAGCTTTTACGAACCGGCCAATGATAAAGTGTATCGCCACCCTACGTTTTACGATCTGCCGGATGAGGTGAAACATATGTGATGAAAAATGTAAAATGAAAAAGTAAAAATGTAAAACGGCGTTGCATTCTTAATTTTTAATTCAATGAACGAAAATACTTTCCTCTATACCCTCCACCTGGCCGACTGCGCCTTGATACTGGGCCAGCGCAACGCCGAATGGACCGGCCATGGGCCCGTGTTGGAACAGGACATTGCCATCACCAATATTTCGCTTGACCTGTTGGGGCAGGCAAGAAATTTTTACCAGTATGCGGCAACGCTGTACAACAATTTCAGTGAAGAAGAAAAAAAAGCAGTTGACAACTACATTCCAAGGCTTTGGAAAGAATACCACCGTGAACTGCAGGAAGACGACCTGGCTTTTTTGCGTGATGAACATCAATACCTCAACCTGCTGATCACTGAATTACCCAGAGGCGATTGGGCACAAACGGTTTTGCGGCAATTCTTTTTTAGCACCTTTCAATTTTATTTGTACCCGCAACTGCAAAACCATAGCGATGCGCAACTGGCAGCCATTGCCGAAAAATCCATTAAAGAAACAGCCTATCATTTGCGCTGGAGCAGTGAATGGGTAATCCGGCTGGGCGATGGAACCGAAGAAAGCAACCGAAGAATCAAAGAGGCGCTGGCCGATCAATGGATGTTTTCAGGTGAACTGTTCACCCCTGCAACTTATGAATGGATAGATGTTGCTTCCTTAAAGGAAGACTGGCTGACAAAAATAGAAACCATTTTTACAGAAGCCACTTTGGAAATACCCCAACAAAGCTGGATGCAAAGCGGTGGCAAACAAGGAAAACATACAGAACACATGGGTTTTCTGCTTGCTGAAATGCAACACCTGCAAAGAACCTATCCTAATGCTACCTGGTAATGATTAGTGAAAAAGACATATGGACCATTTTGCAAGAGGTGAAAGATCCCGAAGTGCCGGTTCTTTCCGTGATTGACCTGGGCATTGTGCGGTCTGTTACAACAGAGGGAGATAAAATCGACATCACCATCACGCCTACTTACTCCGGTTGTCCGGCCATGGATGTTATTTCCATGGACATCCGGCTCAAGCTAATAGAAAAGGGCTTTCGCAACGTTGCCATTCACCAACAACTCTCTCCCGCCTGGACCACCGACTGGATGAGCGAAGAAGGCAAACAAAAATTAAAAGCTTTTGGTATCGCCCCACCCAATCCCAAACAACAGTTTTGCACCACTGAAATGTTCCGGCAGGAAGCTGTTCAATGTCCCCGCTGTCATTCTTATCATACAGAGTTGATCAGCCAGTTTGGATCCACTGCCTGCAAGGCTATGTACAGATGTCTTGATTGCAAAGAACCATTTGATTATTTCAAGTGTCATTAATTCAATTGCCGATTTTAGATTTAAGATTTTAGATTTGGCTTGAAAATATCCATCATGTCTTCTATACTTTTTCAAATAAAAGACTCCATTGCCTATATAACACTTAACCGCCCCGATAAATACAATGCCTTCAACCGCGAAATGGCCTTGCTGATGCAGGAAAAGTTGGACGAATGCAAAGAAAGCAAAGAGGTGCGTTGTGTGTACATTACCGGTGCGGGAAAAGCTTTTAGCTCAGGGCAGGACCTGGAGGAAGTGGCGGATCCCAATGGACCAAAAGTGGTGAACATTCTGTCCGAACATTACAACCCCATCATCAGCCGGATACGGTATTTAGACAAGCCGGTAGTAGCTGCGGTAAACGGTGTGGCTGCCGGCGCCGGAGCCAATATTGCCATTGGTTGCGATATTGTCGTGGCTGCCCAGTCGGCTTCTTTTATTCAGGCCTTTTCCAAAATTGGTTTGATACCCGATAGTGGCGGCACCTTTTTTCTTCCCCGGTTAATTGGCTTGCAAAAAGCCCTGGCCCTGTCTATGCTGGGAGATAAAGTTTCGGCAGAAGAAGCGGAACGCATGGGGATGATCTATAAAGTATTTCCCGATAACAGTTTTGTTGAAGAAACTCATAAAATAGCCGCCACCCTGGCACAAATGCCCACTCAGGCTTTGTATTTTATTAAAAAAGCGTTGAACCAAAGTTTCATCAGCAGCTTTGAAGAACAATTGCATGCCGAAGAAACCTACCAGCAAAGGGCCTCGGCCACGGCCGATTTTAAAGAAGGCGTGCAGGCATTTTTAGAAAAACGAAAACCCTATTTTACCGGAAGATGAACCCACAGACAAACAATGTTTCAGCAAGACAGGTAGTTGATAGAATGGTGCTGCAAGATTTGTTCAGTCAATGGCTGCAGATTGACGTGCTTGACATAAAAGAAGGCTACAGCAAAATAAAAATGACCCTGCGGGAAGAAATGATCAATGGCTTGGGCGTTATCCACGGCGGCATTGTATTTTCCCTGGCCGACAGCGCCTTTGCATTTGCCTGCAACAACCGCAACAATCTGTCCCTGGCTTTGGACACCTCCATCAATTTTACCAAAACAACAAAACCCGGCGATGTATTAACCGCTGAAGCCAAAGAAGTACACAATGGTAAAAGTACAGGGCTGTATTTCGTCACCGTCACCAATCAAAACAAAGAGCAGGTGGCCGTTTTTAAAGGCACTTGTTTCCGAACAGGTAAAACACTGATTTAATCCTTTGAAAGAACAGATCCTTACAATTTTCAGGGAATATCCAAACGCGGCAATTTTTATTTCGCTTGCTATTAGCATTTTTATTGCTTTGCTGGGCGTTGTCCCCAGTGTTTTTATCACTGCCGCCAATATTTTATTCTTTGGTTTCTGGAAGGGAACACTCATTTCGTTTTTGGGAGAAGCCGTTGGAGCCATCATTGCTTTTTGGTTATACCGGAAAGGATTCAAACAAAAGCTGCATCAGCAATTAGAAAAATTTCCACGTGTTCAACGCCTGCTGGAAGCGGAAGGCCAACAGGCTTTTTTATTAATTCTTTCGCTACGACTATTGCCTTTTGTTCCTTCCGGCCTGGTGACCTTTGCGGCTTCTATAGGCCAGGTATCGGCGCTTATTTTTTTGGCAGCCAGCTCTCTTGGAAAAATTCCGGCCCTTTTGATTGAAGCGTATTCCGTTTACCAGGTTACGCAGCTTGGCTGGCAGGGAAAACTGATCTTACTAACGGCAGCTCTTGCCCTTGCTTTCCTGGCTCTCAAAAAAAGCTTCCGGAAAAAATAAATCATCAGTAACTTTCCTTACGCCTTTAAAAACGTTACTTATGCAACCAAAGTATTTCTTCTGCGCATTTCTATGCGTAGCTTTTACAAGCGGGGTACTGGCACAGCCCACTCCTCCTTCTACAAAAAAAGAACCTAAAGTTTTTAAAGAACACGGCGGTGAGCGAACGGATAATTACTATTGGCTTAGCAATCCTTCCGACACCAATGTCATCAATCACTTAAAGGCAGAAAACGCTTATGTGGATACGTATTTAAAAAGTACCGAAGGCCTTCAGAAAAAATTGTACGATGAACTGGTGGCTAGGATCCCGCAAAAAGACCAATCCCTCCCTACAAAGCGAAATGGTTATTGGTATTACAGCCGCTTTGAAGAAGGCAAACAATACCCTTACATAGTACGAAAAAAAGAGATCACCACCGCACCGGAAGAAATGCTGCTGGATGTCCCCCAACTGGCAGCAAAACACAAAATCTATCTGGTTCGCGGTACAGCCATGGCAAAGGACAACCAGCACTATCTGTATGGGATTGATACAGCCGGCGACAGGCGTTCCGTCCTTTATATTAAAAATGTGACCACTGGAAAAATCTCTCCCGAAACCATTTCCAACACCTCCGGAAACTATGCCTGGTGCAACGACAACAAAACCTTTTACTATGTCCTGAACGACCATACCGTAAGGCCTTATAAAGTAATGCGCCACGTGGTGGGCACCGACCCTTCAACCGACAAGGAAATTTATACGGAGAAAGACAGTACTTACAGCGTGTATGTTAGCAAGCCCAAAAACGGACGTTACATTTTCATCAACTCCAACAGCACCAACACCAACGAATCAAGATATGTAGATGCCAATGATCCCAATGTTGTACCTGCTCTGATCCAGGAACGCATAGCTGGTCTGGAATATTCACCAGATTATTTTGAAGGCAATGTTTTTCATATTTACACCAATAAGGATGCAAAGAATTTCAAGTTTGTCACCGCACCCATTGCCAATCCTTCTGTAGGCAACTGGAAAGATGTAATACCAGCCAGCGACAAAGCGTACCTGGAAAATGTGGAGGTCCTGAAAAACTACTATGTGGTTCAAACCAAAGAGAACGGCCTTACCCAAATCAGGTATTACAACAGAAGCAATAAACAATGGAATAAAGTCAGCTTTGGACAGGAAGATTATGTGGCCAACATGTACCTGGCCACTGATGATTATGCCACCGATAGTATCCGTTACTATTTCACCTCGCTTTCTACACCCGGTACAGAGTATTTGTATAATTTAAAAACAGGTCAAAAAAAATTATTGAAACAACAACAGGTGGGTGGGGGTTTCAATGCATCGCTGTATGAAACCAAACGTATCTGGTCCACCTCGACCGATAGCACAAAAGTTCCCATTTCCATTGTATAC
>JAEVYV010000280.1 GCA_023392575.1 Bacteroidota bacterium
CCGATTGCCGATTGCCGATTGCGGTTTCTTATCTTTGTCCGCATGGAAGGATTGTTACAGCAAATTGAAGGCTATCGCAAAGAAATTGAAGGGTATGAAATTTCAAATCCTCAGCAACTGGAGGAATACCGGATCAAATACCTGGGAACCAAAGGCCTGGTAAAAAATCTTTTTGGTGAAATGCGTAATGTGCCCAACGAAAGAAAAAAAGAGTTCGGGCAGGTGCTGAACGATTTCAAGCAATTCGCCGAAGCTAAGTTTGAAACCGCCAAAGAATCAGCCATTGGTCATCAGCCCTCGGCGGCTACCGATGTGGACCTCTCCCTTCCCGGCGATGCCATTCAAATTGGCTCCCGCCATCCCATCACGCTGGTTCGCGACCGCATGGTGAGCATTTTTCAACGCCTGGGTTTTTCTGTGGCCGACGGGCCCGAAATTGAAGACGACTGGCACAACTTCACGGCGCTGAACCTTCCGGAAAACCATCCTGCCCGCGATATGCAGGACACGTTTTACATCCATCAAAATCCCGATTGGCTGCTGCGTACCCATACCAGCAATGTGCAGATCCGCGAAATGCAAAAGGGCAAGCTGCCCATCCGCATTATTTGTCCCGGACGTGTGTACCGCAATGAAACCATCAGTGCCCGTTCGCATTGTTTCTTTCACCAGGTAGAAGGTTTGTACATTGACGAAAACGTAAGCTTTGCCGACCTCAAACAAACACTCTACTTTTTTGTACAGGAAATGTTTGGTAAGGATACCAAGGTCCGCTTCCGTCCTTCTTATTTCCCTTTTACCGAGCCCAGCGCCGAAATGGACGTCAGCTGTTTTATCTGCGGAGGCAAGGGCTGCCGCATTTGCAAACACACCGGCTGGGTAGAAATTTTAGGCTGCGGCATGGTGCATCCAAAAGTGCTGGAAAACTGCGGCATTGACAGCAATAAATACACGGGCTATGCTTTTGGAATGGGCATTGAACGTCCGGCCCTGCTGCTGTACGATGTAAACGATATCCGCCTTTTCAGTGAAAACGATAAACGGTTTTTAAAGCAGTTTGATAGTGCGGTATAGTCGTTTGAGGTTCAGAGTTTGATGTTCCCGGTTGTGCAAACCATCGGCTACTGCTTCACCAAAATAGTTTTGTCACCAGCAGCAGTAATTCTATTGGTCTTCTGTTGTGTCACTCACTTGTACGCCGGGTAATTCTATTCAGCTGCCAAATCTTACTTTATTCACCCACAGGCTATCCAATCTCCGATTCACTGGGCGCTCGGGGAAACTCGGTTTGGTCTGTTGGATTCTGAAGATCCAGTTGCGGGGCCCCAGCCGGTGACGGCTCGGGCAAAAGCTGCCGGTGTTTGTATGCAAAAAAAGCCGCGGCGAGAAAGCTGCACACGGACAGGTAAAACCAAAAAGTATAACTGACCGATACCCGCACCACATTGGAAAAATCGCTGGCACGGTCGGGCTTGCCTGTCTCGCCCTTTACATCCGCATTAATTTGAAACATCAGGGCTATAAGGCAGGCCGCCGCAACAGCGGCCAGCACCATACTGACCAAGGGGCCCGAAGGCAGTTTTGACAGCGAAATCCCCAGGCCAACCACTCCCAGCACCAGTGCGGCCAAAGCCAACACATATAATTTACCCTTTTCCTTAGAGACTATGCTGGCTTGGGTTTTATGGTCCGGTCCGCCCGGCAGGGCTGCCAAATTTCCCGTGGTTTTATACCCCGTACCAAAGGCAAGCCCTAGCCCTGTATTTTCCACAAAGGGCATGTCGTTGCATTTGATTTGAACAAAGGGAAGAAAAAACAGCAACAACCCTACTAAATATGCGACAGACGTGGTGTGCTTTTTTGTAAAGAAATCATTGGCGGCGGCGGTTGGCATGGCAGTGATTTTATTCTTTAAGGTATTCTTTTTTACCCAAACCCCTCCCCCTTCATCTGTTATACCTGTTCAAAGAATATGTGAAGAAGGTAGCTGAATACTCCAATGGCTACCCCACCTCGGATTCACTGGCCGCCGTGGTAAATTCCGACTGATCGCCGGGATTGGTTATATCCAACTGAGGGGCGTTCTTAGGCGGTTTTTCTTCGCGGCGTTCTTTTTTCTTGAAAAGGAAAATAGCTGCTGCAGCGGCAAGCGCCACGCCCAATCCGATCCACAAAATATTTTTCTTCTTCATCATAGATTCTTTGGTCCTTTGTAAAGTTAGAAATTATTGTACCATAATTTTACTGACTAATCTCATTGCATGAACACGATCTGCGTTTGCGGAGCCGGAACCATGGGCCGCGGCATTGCCCAGGTTTCTGCCGCCGTCGGTTTTACAACTATTCTTTATGATGTCAATGAAGAGGGCCTGGCCACGGCAAAAGACAAACTGCACACCGAGCTTGCCACTTTGGTGGACAAGCAAAAAATAACTGCCGAAAAAAAACAGGCCATCCTGCAGCAGATCCGGTTCACCTCCCACATCCGCGACTGTGTGGCCGATGTGGTGATTGAAGCCATCGTTGAAAACAAAGAAGCCAAACTGGCCCTTTTTCACCAACTGACCGCGTTGAATTCCGCCGAAACAATCCTGGCCACCAATACCTCTTCGCTTTCTGTAACTGCCCTTGCGGCTGAAATAGCCGTACCGCAGCGGATAGCCGGTTTGCATTTTTTCAACCCGGCGCCCCTGATGAAACTGGTTGAGGTGGTACGGGCAGAACAAACTTCCGAGCAGGTCGTTGCCTCCCTGGTAACCTTAACCAAAAAACTGGGCAAGGAGCCGGTTGTTTGCCGGGATGCACCCGGATTTATTGTCAACCGGGTGGCCCGGCCGTATTATATCGAATCGCTACGCCTGGCCGAAGAAAACGCGGCCGATGCTTCAACCATTGACCGGCTGCTGGAAAGCAGGGGCTTTAAAATGGGGCCGTTCAAATTAATGGACCTCATTGGCAACGACATCAATTACGCGGTGAGTTGTTCGGTGTACGAGCAGTTGGGTCATCCCCAAAGGCTGAAACCGTCTTTCCTACAAAAAGAAAAAATAGAAAAAGGAGAACTGGGCCGCAAGTCGGGAAAAGGTTACTATAGCTATTGAATATTTAAAATGTAATATTGAATATTCAATAGCCAAATATTAAATCTTCAATCTGAAATATTAAATAAGTAATGATTCTGGTTACCGGTGGCACAGGCTTTCTTGGCGCATACATCATTAAAAATCTTGTTGAGAAGAACATTCCTGTCAGAGCCATTCGCCGCTCGGCCAAACTTCCCTTTTTTATTTTCAGGGAAATACTAGAAAAAGTAGAATGGGTGGATGGTGATGTGCTGGATGTGGTTTCGCTGGACGAAGCCCTGCAAGGGGTTGACAGCGTGATTCATTCGGCCGCTGTGGTTTCTTTTTCCAAAGCCGACAAAAAAAGAATGTACCAGGTAAATGTGGAGGGAACGGCCAATGTAGTGAACCTGGCCCTGGAAAACGGGGTATCCCGCCTGCTGCACGTCAGTTCCATTGCCGCCTTGGGCCGAACCAGCAAAGCCGAAATGGTTTCCGAACAAAAAAAATGGGAAGACAACAGCAACAACACCCATTACGCCATTTCAAAACACCACGCCGAAATGCAGGTGTGGCGGGGATTTTCGGAAGGACTGGAAGGAGTGATCATCAACCCCAGCACCATTTTGGGCTATGGCGACTGGCACCAATCGAGCTGCGCCATTTTTAAAAATGCATACAGGGAGTTCTCGTGGTACACCAAAGGGGTAAACGGTTTTGTGGGGGTGGAAGATGTGGCCGAAGCAGCCGTGCAGCTTCTGCAGTCCGGCATCAGTCAAAAAAGATTTATCATAAACAGCGAGAACTGGCCTTTTCAAAAACTGTTTAATTGCATTGCCGATGGTTTCGGAAAAAAACGCCCCCACCGGGAAGCTACCAGGACCCTGGGTGAAATCGCCTGGAGGCTGGAAAGCGTGAAATCACTGCTTACGGGCAAAAAACCCCTGCTCACCAAAGAAACGGCCAAGGTGGCCCACAGCAAAACTTCGTTTGACAACAGCGCCCTGCTTCAGACCCTGCCCGGCTTTGCCTTTACGCCCCTGGAAACGGTTGTGAAAGCCGCCTGTGAAAAATATACAAAGGCCCTGCAAGAGGGAAAAATAACCATCTAATTTTTTTATTTTAGAGCACTATGAAAAAACCCTACCTCCTCTTTCTTGCCTGTTGTCTGCTTGCCTGCTTTTGTAGCCAGGCGCAAAGCACCGTTACCGGAAAGATCACCGATGCTGAAACCAAGCTGCCCCTGGAAGGTGCTTCGGTATTTGCCCAAAACACCACCAAGGGAACCGTCACTGACAAAGAAGGAAATTTCCGTTTACATCTGGATAAGGGTGGATATGAAATTATCATTTCTTTCATGGGTTATGTGAGCCGCACCATCAATTTTGAAGCGGTGGCCGACCGGGAGTTCAACCTGGAGCTGCAAAAGGCCGACAACAGCATGAGTGAGGTGATCATCCGCAGCAGCAACGAGGTGTCCGATGGCTGGGAAAAATACGGACAGTTTTTTTTGGACCATTTTCTGGGAACAACGCCCCTGGCCGACAGCTGCGCCTTGCTGAACCCCGAAGTGCTGAAGTTTTATTATTACAAGCGCAACGACCGGCTGAAGGTGTTGGCCACAGAGCCTTTGCAGGTGCAAAACAAATTGCTTGGCTACAACATCCGCTACGAGCTGGATTCTTTTGTTCATCATTACAAAACCGATTTAAACTCGTACCGGGGCTATTGTTTGTATACGGAAATAGACACCACGCAGGAGCAACAAGCTCTATGGAAGGCTGCCCGCGAAAAAGTGTATTACGGGTCCCGCTTGCATTTTTTACGGGCTTATTACGACAGCACCCTGCAGCAGGATGGTTTTACCGTAGACCTTTTGGCCGCCAACAGCACCACCAAATTCAACCGTCTGATCAATCCCTACGACAGCAGTTATTATTTCTACAACGATTCCTCCGCCGATGTGGAATTATGGTTTCCCACAAAGGCCAGCATTACCTACAACAAAAAAGCGCCGGAAAAAGAGTACCTGCAACAGTATGGCCTTCCGCTGGACGTAAAAATCCAGATCTCTTATGTGGACCTGCTGGACGGCATTTTGATAAAACCCAATGGCTATTTTCTGGACCAGCGAAGCTGGATCAACCAGGGGTACTGGAGCTGGAAAAACCTGGCCGACCAGTTGCCCTACGATTACGAGCCAGGGCGGTAATGAGTCCATGGTTCATGGTTGATGACAAGGGCAATCTTTCTAAACGTCCATAAACCATGAACCACAAACTGCTAGGAAAAAAGATTCACGATCACAAACAAAAAAATGATCACGGCGATCACCTTGAGGGTGGACCTGACGGCGTGGGAATCAGAAACTTTAAACATGGAAACGGTGTGTTTTGTTAGCGGGTGCAAATGTGATGCAGCCGTAGTTACAGCGGTTGCGGTTTTAGGTGGAAAGCTATTTTTTGTCGCCGAAGTTTTTACGCTTGCCCCAAAGGCTGTTTGGCTTTTTGGGCGTTGCTACAAACCTTGCTGATATAAACTTGTCAGGGGACATCTAAAATAATGCCGGGTGCCTCCACGCATCCGTGCAACGGCAGAATGGGTTGATACCGTTATTGCAATAACTGCCTAATAATTCCTCCAAACATCTTTATTCCTGTTTCTATGAGTTCGTCGGGGAAATCATAATCCGCATGGTGCAAGGCAGGAGAGTCGGCGCCGGCTCCAATGCCAAACATGGCCGATTTGTATGCAGAACTGTACCAGCCAAAATCTTCGCCAAACTTAAAAGGTACCGGCTGTTCTTTCAGTACAAGATTATGGGCCATGGCTGCCTGCCTGATGAGTTGGTTGCACTGATCGTCATTAACTGCGGAAGGGAAAAAATCAAACCAGTCAATCTGAAAGTGCAGCGCATGTGCTTTGCAGACTTCGGCAACCACAAGCAACAGGTTTTCTTTGAGTTCGTGCATGTATTCTTCCGACCAGGTGCGGATGGTGTAATGCAACTCTCCGTCGCCGGCATTAATACCATAGGCCGGTGCGCCCAGGCGGCTGTATACCGGCGTGAGCAGGGCAAATCGTTCATCGCTCACTTTATCATTGATCAACGAAGCAAAACGCTGTGTAATGGAGGCCATGGCCAGCGCTGGGTTATTGCCTTTTTCCGGTTCCGAGGCATGTGATTTTTTTCCCTGAAACCGTATAGCAAGGCTTTGCACCGTAGCAGAAAAACGTTTCTCCACCAAAATGATGTGGTGCAGCGGTTCACCGGGAAGATTATGCAGCGCAAAAACAAAATCCGGTTGCAGCGCAGCAAAAGCAGGTGCATTTCTCACGGCGGGGGCGCCCTGTCCGGTTTCTTCGGCGGGCTGAAAGAGCAACACCAATTTTCCTTTCGTGAAAGATTGTTGTTCTGTCCAATTCATTAGTCCGGCTACGATGGCCATATGCCCGTCGTGGCCGCATTTGTGCGATACACCTTTAGTGGAGGAACGGTGATCAAACTGGTTGCTTTCTTCAATAGGCAGTGCATCCATTTCGCAGCGGATGACAATGCAGGGACCGTCCGGCGCAAAGGCATACGTTACAGCCAGGCCGTGGCCGCCGATGCGGTCGATGATGGCCGTGGGCTGGTGTTGTTTTGCAAATGCTTTGATGCGCTGCGCCGTGGCAGCCTCCTGCCCCGACAATTCGGGATGGCGGTGCAGCTCGTGCCGGAAGGATTGTAAAACAGAATGCATGATGGAAGAAGCCTGGGCTAAAGATATTGAATAGTTCATACGAAGTGCCGGTTTGCCTGGCGCTTACCTAGAGGGCTTTCAGCAGGAGCGGAATTCGGTCATCCTTTCGCCGGTCCAGGCACAAAGCTCATATTGGATTTGTGGCCTGAATGCATCATTTTTGCCACTTTTGCTGAAAGCGCTGAATGAGCGGCGCATGGATGCTTCATCCGATCTAAACGCTATGAATAAAGAAAATCTGGGCCAGGGTGTTTTACACACAAAAAAGCATTTTGACGTTTTGGATGGTTTAAGAGGAGTGGCCGCTTTGGCTGTCGTGATTTTTCATTTTATGGAATGGGTGTTTGCCGACGCCAGCCAAAACTTTATTGGCCATGGCTTTTTAGCCGTTGATTTCTTCTTCTGCCTATCAGGCTTTGTGATCGGGTATGCGTATGACGACCGGGTGAAGAAATTAGGAGTGATTGAGTTCTTTAAATCCAGGTTAATCAGACTGCATCCTTTGGTCATTTTGGGATCAGTCCTGGGCATACTGGGCTTTCTGCTCGATCCTTTCGACATATCTTCAACCGCTTATAGCGCCGGCAAACTTATTTTACTATTCCTGGGTTCCATTTTCATGATTCCTCTTCCCCTCATGGAGGATCGTTTTTTTAACCTCTTCGGCTTTAATGCCCCTGCATGGTCTCTTTTTTGGGAATATGTTGCCAATATTGTTTATGCACTGATCCTGTACCGTGTAGGGCGACGCAGCTTGATCGTACTGACACTGCTGGCAGCAGCCGGGTTGATGTTTGTAAGCCATCGGGCAGGCAACCTGTTGGGCGGCTGGGCTGGCGAAAATTTTTGGGACGGCGGCGCCCGTGTGGCATATTCCTTTATGATGGGTCTTTTGATTTACCGGTTCAACTGGATCATCAAAAACAAGCTGGGCTTTGCAGGCCTGGCTATTTTGCTGTCCCTGGCGTTTGTGATGCCCTGGTCAAAATGGAATTGGTTAACGGAACTGCTGGTTGTGTTGATCTATTTTCCTTTGCTTGTTTCCCTGGGAGCGGGTTCCAGCCTGGCGCCCGGCCTGAAGAAGGTTTGTCGTTTTTCGGGCAATATTTCCTATCCCTTGTACATGACCCATTATGCCGCTATATGGCTCTTTGGCCATTATTACACCACCTATAAACCCGGCCCCGACCAACTTACCTACGTTATTGTTTTGGGTGTGCTGTTTTTAATTGGTGTTGCCTACCTGGCAATGGTTTTTTACGACCTGCCTGTACGGAAATATTTAAACAAGAAAAGACAACGGGGAATCTCATCCTGAAAATAAGTACGGGGATGGGTTGCACCTACCGGTCTGGGTATTTGCAAAAGCAGGCTTTAGAATTCACCACCAGAAGTTAAGAACAAATTTTCGATGAAGTACAAGTGCTCGATTACTTTCATCAGCCCAGCTTTTGCCTACTGTGTTAGTGGTCATTTTTCATTTATGGTTGTAGTTGCTTTTCTGTCCATTTATCGTTTGCAAGCATAAACAACTGTCTGTTGTGAAACCTTGTTGACTGGAACTGTAGAAATTCAATTCTAACCGGCCTGATTGCATAGCCGCCCCAATTTTCTGGCCTTTTCAATTCAGTAGAAGGCACCAATGTGTCAAGGTGATTGTATTTATCAATTAGCTCATTGATGTTTCTGATTTCTTGCCCTTGATTGCTAACAATAGATACGATTTGGCTGTCTTTGCTTCTTTCGTAAAAGTATTTGTCTGCAAGCTCCAAGGCTATTGGTGTGGCAATACCTTGTATTCTGATTTGTCTTTCGGTTTCGGTCCACCAAAAAGTCAGGGCAACCTTATTGTTTTCGTTTATTTCACGTCCCTTCCGCGACGTTAATGGCCCCGTAACAATAAAATTTTCGTCTATAATTTCTTTTAATGAAACAAATCTTGCATTGGGAAAATTGTCCAGCCCGATTGTTGACAAACAACAAGCTGTTGGAATTCTGTCTTTTGTAAAACTTAATTGTTGTTGAAACCAATTTTGAAAAATTGCTAAGGGGTTTACTTCCATTCTGGTCTATTGATTATAAACTGCTCAATTTATCAATTAAAGCTCATTGCTTGTTCCATCAGTGAATGTTATACATCCAGTCGAAAGAACTGCTGATGCTACACAGCATCGGCTGTACTTGCAACAATAGTTTTGCCGGTAGACCTCTTCGCCTAAGCAACAACTACAAAACCGATGAAGAAATTTTGATATCCGCATATTGCCAGGCTTTATCAAATCGTCTTTTTACATCTTGTGCCTGCTTCTGTTTTTCCTGTTGCTGCAATGCCTGATAGAGCCCTATTAAAGCCCACCCGTTTTCCGTGTATGTATTCAAGTCTTCCAGGTATATTTTCTCCGCATCGGCATATTTTCCGGCTTCCAGCAAAACAGCCCCCAAGGAGTGCCGTACAGAAAAAAACCAATCTGGAGGTTCGTTGTAATTTAAGTTATCTTCTATGGCAATTGCTTTAGAGAAGGAAGCAATCGATTGGTCATATTGTTTTTGCTTGTGATAAATTTCAGCCGATAATACATTTACGGCGATCTGAACAATATCGTGCATGCTGTTAATATCCCAAATGGTCAGTTCCTTCAACACACTATCCCCGGCAAGATCTTTTAGTTGTGAAAGTTCGTTCCCGGCTTTTGAAATATCATTTTTCCCCAGGTAGGCCATCCCCCTGGCATAATGCAGTATGGCCTGCGGATAAATCAAATCACTTTTTGGTTTTTCTATGGAAAGAATGCTGTCCCACATAGCAAATTTCACGGCAACGTAATAAGGGATCGTATAATAGTGTTGCAAGGTTCCCCAACCCGGTTGGTTCATAATATCCTGGGCCGTTTTTTCCTGAACTTTTTTTGCTGCCTGCCAGGCCAAACTGGAATTTCCTTCCAGTGTGGCTGTCGCAGAAAGGTAGTGATAGTTGTGCGGGTAATAGGCCAGCGGATAGGCGCCCTGCGCATGACAGGCGGTGGTGTACGCACTGTCGGCCTGCACGGCCCGTATGTTTGCTAATGAACCCAGATGATAATCGCCTGTCCAGATATAAATGTGCGAAGGCATGTGCACCAGGTGGCCCGAGCCTGGCACCAGGGACATGAGCCGTTGGGCACTGGCCAGTCCTCTTTCCGGTGCCTTTGAAGCCTCCACTGCATGGATGTAAAAATGCGGTGCACCGGGATGTTTGGGATATTGTTTGATTAACTTTTCCAGAACCGCTACAATTTCCGGCGTCCAGGGCCTCGGCTCTTTTGTTTTTTTATCGTACAGATCCCATGGATGCAGATCCATGAGCGATTCGGCATATAGGGAACTGATATCGGCATCGGTGGGATAAGCATCGTATACTTTTTTCATTGCACTTGAATAGGCACTATCCAGATGACTGCGGTCTGGGGGTGGCTCTGGTGCGTAGCGGTAGGTTAATGCCTGGATGAGTGCTTTTTCTTTTTCCGTGCAGTTGCCGGCAAGGGAAACTGCTTTTTGTGATGCCTGGTAAGCCCGCTGGTAATTGTCATCCTCCATGCCGGCATTATAATTAGGACCCAGTACATAGGCAAAACCCCAATAAGCCATGGCACAGGTGGAATCAAGCCGTGTGGCCTCAAAAAACGACCGGGCGGCCTCCGCATGATTAAATCCATAGGACAACATCAATCCCTGGTTGAAATACTCTTGTGCCTCCTTGTTGCTGGTAGAGATTTTAAAATCAACGCCTTCGAGGCCCTTTAGTTTTGGAGCTTTTGTTCCGGCAGAATACCACGCTTTGTCTGTAGTTTGAGTGCCGCAAGAGATTGCAGTACGTTTTGCTGTGTCCGTGTTGTTGTCTGATTTTTGACGTGATTCGTTACAGCTTGCAGATAATACCAGGGCTGTAAAAAAATAAAGCAGTTTTTTCATTTTAACGATTTAAGGGTGTCGCCATAGGAGAGCATACCGAGAAGCTAGCAATGGTTTCTGTCAACGGTTTCAGCCTAGTGTTCGATGGGGTACTTTATCGTCGTCTGCTCCAAACTGCAGCCGATAGCCTTACTAATATACATGTTTTATTTAATTTCATTTGCATTCCGTCTGCCGGAGTTGTTGGTGAAATAATCCTGCTGACGCAAAGCCGCCAACAGCAGTAGTACATTAAGTTAGTCTGTTAAACGAACGTCTTGTACGTTATGGTTTATTTTCCTAACCCTTTCAATCTCCCAAATGCCAAAACAGCAATCGTCAGGTTCAAAAACAGGTGAAGCACTATTGGGTAGGCCAACGTCCCTTTGAGCAGAAATATTTTTCCCAGTATCAGTCCCAGAACAAAGCTTGACAAAATGCCCTTCCAACCTTGATAGCTGCCTGTTATTAGTCTCCCTGAAAACCAGAGCCGACAGACGCCCATAGCTGAATTAACAACAGCGTGCCTCTTGCACAAAGCCACATCCTATGCTTACAATTCAGGAACCTATTTATGCGGCATAACAACAAGATTCAAAAGAAAAAGGACGGAGAAAGATGTTAAAATCGCATAAGCTAAAAGCTTTACAATAAGATCATCACTACCCTTTTTCTTACCCGACGCCGAGCAGTTCAACAAGTTTTTGAAAGTGTTTGCAGTGCCTCACTTTATATGGCCTAATTCAAATAATTGAGGCATGATCAAAGAAGTAAGTGATTTATCATTATTTGTCAGCCAAATAATGGAAATGTCCGGTTCCGGAATAAAAAACAGATGGGCCCGAAACCCTCCTTGACTGCCGGAATGGCTAATCATCTTATATTCATCTTTGCTTTTTGGTTCGTAAACTAACCAGGAAATGCCCTGTGTAGGAGTTTCCTTACCGCTCCAGTTAGTTGGGTGCCACACCTGTTGCGAGAAGGCTATTGCATTACAATCAATAAACAAGCATTTTTTCATTGCGGCAACATATTTCTGAAGGTCCTCAATAGAGCTCCAAACACCTCCATTTCCAGCGGCAGCAAAAGTAGGATACTCACCATAGTCGTAATCTTCATAGCGGTTGTTTACCTTTCTATAAGCATGTGCAACATTATTTTGGGGATGGGGCCCATCTGTGATTTTACTATGCTTCATGCCTGATGGCTTAAAGATATATTCACTGATAAATGTTTGCCATTTCATTCCACTAATCTTCTCAATTATTAAGGCCAGGCCATTGTACGCCGGGTTAGAATATTTCCACCTGCTGCCAGGTTCAAACTCCAGGGCCTCTGTTTGTTTGAGCGGGGCAAAGTTTTCATTGTCCTTTGCCGTTAAATAAAAAAGACTATCCTCGTCAACCTTCCGGTTATCGGGTAAACCTGAGGTATGGGTGAGCAGGTGTATAACTTTGACTTTACGGGCAATCTCTTTGTTCTGAAAATCAGGAAAGAACTTGATGATGCTGTCTTCAAGGGAAAGCTTACCCTGACTCTGCAGGATTAATATTCCATACGCCACAAAGGTCTTTGATATAGAACCTGTATTGAATACAGTCTTCGGTGTACACTTTTCTTTTGTTTTTAGATCTGCAAGTCCAAATGACCTTGAATACAAAACCTTATTCCCTTTTGTAATTAGCACACTGCCACCTGGATCTGTTTCTTTGAAATCAGTTGAGAAAATTGAATCCAATTTGGCTTTTAATAATTTGTCACCCCTTGATTGCTGACCAAAAGAAATCAGACAACTTAAAAACAAGACGACGCTAAAGATAAATTTGACCATAAGGGAAAATTGTATGCAACGAAATAGAACCTGCCGAAGTCAAGGCATTAGGATTTCTATAGCTTGATTTCGTTCTGTTACTGAATAAAGATAACTTGATGAAGGAAATTTCAAAACCCTGGTTTTGGAAAGCTTATATGGTAAACAGTCTGTGATTCAACAATAGTAAAAGGTTCAATCTTACACAACCAACCGCAGGGCTTTCTGTCTTTTGTTATCCAGGAATACAATTTATAGAAGGCGGCATTAATGTTTACATCCACCACTCTTGCGTTATTTATAAGTCGATTTAGCACGGGGAAAGCAGTTCAAAATCCGGACTTGTTCGTGCAACTCAGAACGGACAGGTATTGCTGTAGACAGGGTATTCCGTGTTCCGTTGCCCCGCTTGCAGCAATACTATGTTGCCTGCTGTGTTTTGTCTTGTGATGTTTTACTCGATTGCTTAAACATAAGTTTTTTCATTACATAGCCAAATGATAAACCAGCCAGAGTCCAAATAATAGCGCCAATTATCAGTTTCCTTGGCTCGTATGCCTCGCCTTCAAAAAGCGGAAGGACAATGTCCATAAATAAAAACATAAAAACTCCCCAGCCCAAGCCCTCTGCCGCCCAGTTGTACTCAGGGGTAGTCAGGTTTAAGGGTCTTGAAAACTTCTTTTTTTGAACTAAAAGCCATTTCTTTTTCCAGCTTTTCCTAAACCATATCCAAATCGGGAACGCCACTCCCAAAAGAATTAGGCTAGTGAAGTTTCTCAAACATGGGATTGTGTTCCCGCAGTTGTCGCAGTACAAGCC
>JAEVYV010000356.1 GCA_023392575.1 Bacteroidota bacterium
GATTACCTGTGGGTGCAGGTAGGCAGCGGCATCTCTCCGGACGAAAGCCGCAACGTGCAATTCGGCAACGAACAATTCTTTTCTTCCCGGATCGCATCGCTCGGCGTTCGAAAATCCCTTACGCAAAACCTTGCGGGCACCCTATCGGGCAGTTGGTCGAGAGAAGAATATGCCGAGAAGCTGTGGGGCAACCGGCTAAATGCGTTTATCCGGTTAGAGCGGTATTTTTAGGCTCCTCCTTGCTGTTGGCAAATCCCTGCCGCGTCATCTCGCCCCAGGATTTCTTTTTGCGCAACAAATCAATATTGCCGCGTACTGCCGACCAAACAATGAAGGGATGAAAAACAAAAGGCTCCACCAGCGCCGCCAGCAGCAGCTTGAATACTTCGCTTCTTTTTTTGTACTGGTTGTAGGTAAGCACTTCCATCAATATGGCAAACACCGAATACAACACCGAAAAGCTATAGACAAACAGAAAAAGCCCCACGAAGAACTGCCAGTCAATCAACCCAAACAGGGCAAACAAAACAAACCCGACCAGTCCCGTAAACTCTACGAGGGGCGCCAAAAATTCAAAAAAGAACCAGTACGGATACGAAAGCATTCCCAGCACGCCGTAGTTTTTATTAAAAAACACCCGCTTGTGCAGCTTCAGTGTTTCGATGGTTCCCCTGGTCCACCGGTTGCGCTGCCGGCCCAATATTTTAAAGGTGGCGGGAGCTTCCGTCCAGCATAGCGGATCGGGAATGTACGCCACTTTATAAGCAAGCTTTTTTTCTTCCATGTAACACCGCATCCGCACCACCAGTTCCATGTCTTCGCCTACGGTGTTGTGATTGTATCCGCCGGCCCGGATCGCAATGTCTTTATCAAAGGCGCCAAAGGCCCCGGAAATCAGCATCAGGCCGTCAATGCGGCTCCAGGCCATGCGGCCCAATGAAAAAGCACGGATGTATTCGAGGGTTTGCATGCGTGGAAGAAACTCTTTGGGCAAATGCACCTGCACAACTTTTCCGTCCCGCACCTCGCAGGAGTTGGCAATGCGTACCACTCCGCCGGTGGCAATTACCCGTTCGCCTTCGCTTTCCAAAAACGGCCGTATCAGTTTCAGCATGGCATCCTGCTCCAAAATGCAGTCCACATCAATGCACACGATGTACTGACTGGAAGCAATGTTGATCCCCACGTTCAGCGCATCGGCCTTGCCCCCGTTTTCCTTATCCACCACCAACAGCCTTTTGTAAACGGGATTGGTGCTTTTGTAAACAGCCCTTACATTTTTGGTTTGAATGTGGGGGTGAAAGGGATAATGCACCGGCTGCAGATCGTATACCAGGATGAGTTTTTGCAACGTATCGTCCTTGCTGCCGTCATTGATGATGATGACCTCGAAATTGCTGTAGTGGGTGGACAGCAGTGATTTTACATTTTCAATTATTGTGGCGCTTTCGTTATAGGCGGGGGCCAGGATGCTGATGGACGGAGCATGGTCCGCCGTCGCCAGTGTGTCGTAATCGGTAAAGCTGCTTTTGTGCAAATACTGTCTTGTTTGCAGCGTAGAACTGATGGCAATAAGAATGTAAAAGGCCACCAGCGCCACCGAAAAAATAAGAATGCCGTAGGTAAAAAGATAATAGGCCCACTCATAAATACTCATACCACATCCAGTTTTGATTGTTCCGCCGGAAAAGGCCGATAAAAATTTTCTCCCATTCGTACAAGTGCCTTTTCTGCGCCAACGCGAACAAAGGCATCAGGCTGCAACAGCAGGCTGCGGAAAAAAGCAACCTGTTCCTGCGAACCGATCTCTGATAAAACAGAGAGGATCATCAGCTTTTCTTGCCTGGGGCTCCCCCCAAAAACTTGCTGCAACGCCATTGGCGTTTGCTCGGTGGCAATTTCCTGCAAGGTTTCGATTGCCTGCAGACGCACTTTTTCTGATGGGTGCACAAGAAAACCTGCCACCAGGTCGTGCTGTTCGGTCAGTGCGAATTTTTTAATCAACCGCAATGCAAACTCCACCACCGTTTCGTTGGCTGACTGCAGCCAGCTTTTAATTTTCTCCACGTCGCAGTTTTCTCCCATGGGGAGTTCGCGGAGCAGGCACAGTTGCTGCCACTGTGATAAGGGGTAAGAGATCACATTTAAAAAGCGCAGGCCGTTGAAGCCGGTCATCTTTACAAGGGCTACCTGCGCTTCCTTGCGCACCAGGGCATTCTTGCTGTTGGTGGCTTTGTAAATTTTTGTCAGGTATTTTATTTGGCCCATTTCCGAAAGCTGCTGAATGGCCGTTGCCTTTACATGCCACTGAAGAGAATTAAGATTCCCGGAGGCTGTTTCCTGCAGGGAAAGCTGTTCAAAAACCCAGCGGATATTATCGGCACCCTGCCCCGAGATATTCTTGTGGCTCCGTGTCAGTTGTTCCATTAAGACCGTTTTTCCCAAATGGGCGGAAAGACAGGCTTTGATTAGTTTTTGGTTGACTTCTCCGTTCAAAACGTTCACTAATTCTTCCTCTCCTTCGCAAATGATGATCTCGCTGATAAACTCGCTGTACACCTCAATTAGCTGTCTGCGTTTGGCCAAACGATTGAGGTAATACAACAGGTAAAAGATAATAAAGACCAGCACCAGCAGAATCGCACAAACCAGGAAAAAAGAGGCTTGCAGCAAGACCGTATACGGCACCAGAGCTTTTAAAAAAAACATAAGGTTTATTTTAAGGACAAGCGTTTTACCCGCATCGATAATTCGTTTGGACTGAACGGCTTGGTGATGTAATCGTCTGCGCCCAGGTTAAACGCTTCCAGCACAATGTTTTCCTGCCCCATGGAGGACAGGATGATGATCGGCGTGGTTTTATGCTGCTTTACCTTTCCTACTATTTCCAGGCCCGATGAATAAGGCATCATGATGTCGGTGATGATCAGATCAGGGTTTTCTTTTTCAATTTGCTCCAGAGCCTCGCGGCCATTGTCGGTAGCAATCACCGTATGCCCGTCTTTCTGCAACCGAAGGGTAATGGTTTTGAGCATGATGGGTTCGTCTTCTGCAACTAAAATTTTCATAAGTCGGTATTTAATCAGGCTACTTCATTTATTTCGGCCTGCAACATGGGTTCTAATAAATCAAATTGCTCCAACACCTCGCTGATCAGCCCCGGCACTTCTTCCAGCCCGGCTTTTTGCTTAGCCTGTTCTTCTATACGCGTCACCAGCTCCAGCATTTTGCTTGCCTGCAAAAGGCCCAGGCTTGTTTTAAGCTTGTGGGCGTTTTGGTAAACCGCATTCCAATCCTCGTACACAGCGCCTGTTTTCATCGCCGCCAGTAATGCCGGCGTTGTTTCTAAAAACAGGACCAGAACTTCTTTTACATAATCCGCATCGTCCATTTCGTAGAGAAAGGCCAGGTCATAAATCTTGTTGTTTTGCACCGGGGCCGCTGCGTGTGGTGCCGCCTGCATTTCCCTACAGAGATAATGCCTGAGATGCCTTACAATTTCTGACGGAGCAAAAGGTTTGGTGAGGTATTGGTTCATGCCCAGCTCCAGGCACTTTCTTTTTTCATCCCGCATGGCACTGGCGGTCATGGCAATAATCGGGGTTTGGATCCGGAGCTTGTTCCGGATATACGTGGTGGCCTGAAAGCCGTTCATTTCCGGCATTTGCAGGTCCATAATGATCAAGTCAAAGCCGGGATGGTTTTCCAGCAGGCCAATGGCTTCTTTACCGTTGTTGGCCAGTGTAATGGAGAGGTTGTATTTTTCCAAAATAGACTTGATCACCTTTTGGTTGACTTCATTGTCCTCTGCAATCAATATCTTTTGACCGGAAAAATCCTCCGCCTCTGTTTCGTGCGGAGCCGCGGGAGAAGACAGGGGTGCCTGTTTTGTTTCGCTACGGGCATAGCTGATGTCAACGCTGAAAACAGAGCCCTCTCCTTTTTTGCTTTCCACGCTAATGTGACCGCCTTGTAATTCCACCAACCGCTTGGTGATGGCCAGGCCCAGACCCGTACCGCCAAACCTGCTTACCGTATGGGTTTCAGCC
>JAEVYV010000043.1 GCA_023392575.1 Bacteroidota bacterium
GCCCAGGTCAATGCGTTCGAAGGTGCGTTTTTTAAATTCAAACCGGGTGCCTTCCGCACCGTGTTCGTAACTCAGGTCCTGCAAATCGCATTCGCCGGCCTGGTCACACACCGGACAATCCAGCGGGTGATTCAACAACAGAAATTCAACCACCCCTTTTCTGGCTTCCAGCACGGCGGGGTTGGTAATATTTTCCACCACCATTCCGTCCATCACGGCTGTGCGGCAACTGGCCACCAGCTTGGGCATGGGACGGGGATCGGCCGAAGAGCCTGCAGCTACTTTTACCAAACAGGTACGGCAATAACCACCGGTCTTTTCCAGTTTGCTGTAATAGCACATAGTGGGTGGCACCACATCACCGCCAATTTTTCGGGCAGCCATCAAAATGGTTGTTCCCGGCTCCACTTCTACAGTGATGTTGTCTATGGTTACTTTAAATAGTTTTTTTTCGTCTGACATACCCCTATCCCCTAAAGGGGAATTTTAAACTCTCTGCAAATGCGGAGAGATTTTGTTATCAATCTTGTTGATTTTATTTTCTAAAGTTGAAGTGTGCGACGCAACAGAAGCTTAATAGAATCACTGCTGCTGGCAACACAATTATCAACCTGTTTTAAAGAACTAATGGAATAAAAGAGAAAACTGCTACCTAAGTCTCCCCTTTAGGGGACAGGGGCAATTATCCCACTGCAACCTCCAGCGGATCAGCATAATGTGCCAATCCAAAATTCCGTTTTTGGGCTTCTTCCGGATTCAGTACATGCCATTCAAATTCATCCCGGAAGTGACGGATGGCAGCGGCCACCGGCCAGGCTGCCGCATCACCCAAGGGACAAATGGTATTGCCTTCAATCTTACTTTGTATATCCCACAACAAATCAATATCACTCATCTTTCCCTTGCCATGTTCAATATTATACAGGATCTTTTCCATCCAGCCGGTTCCTTCGCGGCAGGGCGAACACTGTCCGCAGCTTTCATGACGATAGAAGCGGGCCAGCGTCAGCGTATGCCGCACCACACACTGGTCTTCATCCAGCACAATAAAACCACCGGACCCCATCATGGTTCCGGTTTGAAAGCCGCCATCAGCCAGGCTTTCATAGGTCATCATCCTTTTTTCGCCCTTTGCCGTTTTTAATAGCAAATTAGCCGGCAAAATAGGAACCGAGGAGCCACCGGGAATACAGGCTTTTAATTTTTTCCCGTTGGGAATGCCGCCGCAATATTCATCACTGTAAATAAATTCTTCCACCGAAATGGTCATGTCAATTTCATACACACCCGGCTTGTTGATATTGCCGCAGGCAGAGATCAGTTTGGTACCCGTGGATTTGCCCACGCCAATTTTTGCGTATTCTTCGCCGCCAATAGTAATAATAGGAACAACCGCGGCTAAGGTTTCCACATTGTTTACCACCGTGGGACAATCGTACAGCCCCTTCACCGCAGGGAACGGAGGCTTAATACGGGGATTGCCTCTTTTGCCTTCCAGGGATTCCAGCAGGGCGGTTTCCTCACCGCAGATATAGGCACCGGCGCCACGCTGTACATAAATTTCCAGGTCAAAGCCGCTGTTCAAAATATTTTTTCCCAGCCAGCCGGCCTGTTTGGCTTCTGAAATGGCCTGCTCCAGAATATCAGGTATCCAGGCATACTCGCCGCGGATGTACACATAGCAGGTGTTGGCGCCCAGGGCATAGGATGAAATGATCAATCCTTCAATAAAAAGATGTGGCAAAAACTCCATCAGGTAGCGGTCCTTAAAGGTTCCCGGCTCCGATTCATCGGCGTTGCAAACCAGGTAACGGGGCACGCCTTCGGGTTTTGCCAAAAAGCTCCATTTCATGCCGGTGGGAAAGCCGGCGCCACCGCGGCCACGCAGGCCACTTTTCTTGACTTCTTCAATCACCTCGGCCTGGGACATTTTAAACGCCTTCTCCAAAGCCGCATAGCCCCCATTTTTCCGATAGACATCGTAATAACGAATGCCTTCAATGTGTGCTTTTTCTAATAATAATTTTCTACCCATCTATAATGTATAATGCAAAATGTAAAATGTAAAACAGTGATCACCTTTTTCATTTTACATTTTTAATTTTTACCTATTCAGCTTTTGGCTTATCATGGTTAAACATCCAGTGAATACCATATTTATCTTTCGTCATCCCAAACCTGGCGCCCCAAAACGTATCCTGCAAGGGCATGGTAACCTGGCCTCCGTCGGCTAATGCCGCAAAGGTTTTTTCAATGGTTTCCAGATCCTGAAAATTTAATGACAGGCTAACCTGATCCCCACTGCTCACACTTACACCGGGAGGGCAATCGCTCACCATAAACTTCAGACTACCAGCCTCGAATACAGCATGGAGAATTTTATCTTTCATGCTTTCGTCCTGGGCCATATTAGCGTCGGCAAAGGTTTGCGAGTAGGCCACTTTACCGTTTAATGCTTTTTCATAAAAGGCCAATGCTTCTTTGGCATTGCCATTAAAATTCAGGTATGGGATGATTGCTTCCATGCTATTAGGTTTAGTTATTTTGAGCAGCTGTCCTTCTGCATTCTTCAATGATCTGATCCACCTTTTCCCGGGTCAGATGTTCTTTGTAAAACTTCCCCATCTGCATCATGGGCGCATAGCCGCAAGCACCCAAGCACTCCACCGTTTTTAAGGTAAACAGGCCATCCGCCGTGGTTTCGCCCACACCAATGCCTAATTTTTCTTTTATATAAGCAATGATCTCGTCGCTGCCCTTCAACATGCACGGACCGGTTTGGCAAACCTCAAACAGGTGCTTACCAACGGGCTTTAAGTTATACATGCTGTAGAAGGTGGCCACTTCGTATACTTCAATGGGTTTTAGCTGCAGCAATGAGGCCACATGGTCCATGGCTTCCACACTCAACCAGCCGCCGTTTTCCTCCTGTGCCAGATGCAGGACGGGGATCAAGGCACTTTTTTGCTTTCCCTGCGGGTAGCGGGCAACGATCTCCTGTACCTTTTTTAGTTTTTCTTCTGAGAATTTCATTTCAAATGCAAAATGTAAAAGTAAAAATGTAAAACAGAAGCTTCCATTTTACATTTTTCATTTTTAATTAATTACCCATCCATTTCTCCGGCAATCAAATTCAGCGAAGACAGCACAATAATGGCATCGCTGAGCATTGCGCCTTTCACCAATTCTTCAAACGCCTGGTAGTAAATAAAACAAGGCCGGCGGAAGTGAAGCCTGTACGGGCTTCGGCCGCCATCGCTGATTAAATAAAAACCCAGCTCTCCGTTGGCGCCTTCCACACAATTATATACTTCACCCGGTGGAATTTCGGTTTCCCCCATCACGATTTTAAAGTGATAGATCAACGCTTCCATCTTGGTGTACACATCTTTCTTTTCCGGCAGATAATACTCGGGAACATCGGCATGGAAAACCGTTGCGTCGGCCCCTTTCATATCCTGAATTTTTTTATAAGCCTGCCCAATGATTCGCAACGATTGCCGCATTTCCTGGTTGCGTACCAAAAAGCGGACGTAACAATCGCCGGTGGTACCGGTGGGAATGTCAAATTCAAAATCCTGGTAAGAGCTGTAAGGCGTGTGAACCCGGACATCGTAATCCACCCCGGCCGCTCTTAAGTTGGGCCCGGTAAACCCATAATTTAAAGCCCGCTCGGCACTGATGAGTCCCGCACCAATGGTACGTTCCATAAAAATGCGGTTGCGGGTGAACAGGTTTTCAAATTCGGTCAACACATCCGGATATTCTTTTAAGAAACGCTCCAGCTTGGTGAAAGCAATGTCGTTGAAATCTCTTTCAAAGCCGCCAATCCGCCCGATGTTGGTTGTCAAACGGGAGCCGCAAACCTCTTCCCAAATTTCATAAATCAGTTCGCGGTATTGCATCACATACAAAAAACCTGTGTAGGCACCGGTATCCACCCCAACAATGGAGTTGCAGATCAAATGGTCGGCAATACGGGCCAGTTCCATGATGATGACCCGCAGATAATCAACCCGCTTGGGCGTTTGTATGCCCAGCAACTTTTCGCAAGTCAAGTGCCAGCCCATATTGTTGATGGGAGCGGAACAATAGTTCAACCGATCGGTAAGCGGCGTGATCTGATACAGGGGCCGGCGTTCGGCAATCTTTTCAAAAGCACGGTGAATGTAGCCTATGGGTTGCTCGGCAGAGACGATGCGTTCCCCGTCCAGTTCCAGAATATTTTGAAACACACCATGCGTGGCAGGGTGCGTTGGTCCCAGGTTGAGCCGGGTGGTTCCAGTTTCGATGCTTCCCTGAGAAAGCCGTGTATGTTTTTCTGTCGTTGACATGATCATGTAAAATGCAAAATGTAAAAAGGAGAGATGTTTTTCCTTATCACATTTTTAATTTTTTATTGTTCCTTGTTCCGCCGCCGGTATTTGCCTTGGCGATCCATCGGCCTGTCGGTTGCCAAAATCAAAACTTCCGCCCCGGCCAAACATTTCGTCGTCTTTATCAATTCTTGTCTGGTCTTCCAATGGGTATTCTTTCCGCTGGGGGAAATAATCCATTTCGTCCACATTTTGAATGCGCTTCAAATTGGGGTGTCCCACGAAGTTTACTCCGTAAAAATCGTAGGCTTCTCTTTCCAGCCAGTTTGCCGCCGAAAAAATATTTACGGCGCTAAATACATCGGGCTGGTTAATATCGGTAAATACCTTAAAGCGGATGCGGCAATTGTCCACCAGGTTGTGCAGGTGATAAACCACAGCCAGCTCTCTTCCTTTATAAGCAGGGTAATGAACGGCCGTAAGGTCGGTGAGGAAACGAAACTTTAATTCTTCGTCATCGTACAAAAACTGAAGTACTTTCAGGTTTAGTTCTTTGGGCACTTCGAAAGTCAGCATGCCGTAAGGCTCCTCCACGTTAGTGACCCGATCGCCAAATTTTTCAGTCAGTTTTTGTTTTATAAGGTCGTTCGATATAGGCATTGATTTGAAAATTTGAAAACTTGAAAATTTGAAAATATGGCACCTGCTCAGCCCTTCATCTACCTATTTTCCAATTTCCAAATTTGCGCATTATTGAATTCCGTAGCTTTCCAAGAGCTTTTTATAATGTTCGCTGTTCCGGCGTCTTAGCTCTTCCTTACCCACCAGTTCCTGTACTTTCATAAACCCATCCAAAATTGCCTCAGGTCGTGGCGGACAACCGGGCACATATACATCCACAGGTATTACCTGATCAATGCCCTGCAACACACTGTAGCTGTCGAAGATACCACCGCTGCTGGCACAGGCGCCTACGGCCATCACCCAACGGGGCTCAGCCATCTGCAGGTAAACCTGCCGTAATACCGGGGCCATTTTTTTGGCAATGGTTCCCATTACCATCAACAGATCACACTGGCGGGGCGAAAACCCCACCCTTTCCGAACCAAAGCGGGCCAGATCGTAGTGCGAGGCCATGGTGGCCATAAACTCAATTCCACAACAGGAGGTGGCAAAAGGCAAAGGCCAGATGGAATTTTTTCGGGCCAACCCAACCACATCGCTCAGCTTTGCGGCAAAAAAACCTTCTCCCTGATATCCCTCTGGCATTTCCACCAGGCTTATATCCCTTTCCAGAGGTTTTTCTTTGATATTATATGAAACCGGACGAGCCATAATTATTAAGATTTAAAATGTAATATTTAATATTCTCAGATCAGCAGCGTCTTTCATATATTAAATATTAAATCTTCAATATTCAATATTTTAATCTTCCCAGTTCAGCGCTCCTTTTTTAACAATGTAAATAAACCCACAAACAAAGAAGCCCACAAACATTAAAACAGCCCAAAAACCGCTCCAACCCAACTCTTTGAAACTAACAGCGTAAGGATAAAAAAAGATTACCTCTACGTCGAACAGCACAAAAAGGATGGCAACCAAAAAATATTTGATGGCCATGGGCTGGCGGGCATTTCCGTGACTGGCAATACCACTGGCAAAGGTCTGAAGTTTATCTGAAGTTTGCCGCTTGGGCCCCAGCAGGTGCGTTACCACCATCAGGGTACCGATCATTCCAACCACAAATAACAATTGAAGAGCTACGGGTAAATAGCTTTTGGCGCTGGCAGCCTCACTGACAGCTCTGGTCACATCTGTTTGAAGAAGATGAAGCATAAGTTTTTCAAATGGGCACGCAAAAATAAGCCAGAGTCTGCAATCTTTCAGTTATTATTTCCGCAAGCTGCGCAGAATAAGCCAAGCCTCTCCGGGGAGAGGCTTGGCTTATCGTTTATACAGAAATACCCTTATCCTTTTTTGCCGCTGGTGGTTTTACCACTAGTGGTCTTCTTCGTGTCGGTTGCCGGTGATTTCGAAGGCGCAGCTGGTTGCTTTGCACTGGCTACCCTTTTTACGTTCAAAAGGTTGGCATTTTCAGGATCCAGAACCAGTCCTCTTTCGGCATAGGCCAGGGCTGAGTCTTTTTCATTTTTGACATTATAGTTGTAAATCGCCAGCGTGGTAGCGGCCCTTACCCCCATGCTTTTGAAGCGTTCTTTATCCTTTTCTGCAAGATCCAATGTCTTTTGAAAATCGGGCATGGCCAGTCCCTGCTCCATACTAGTGTCAATGGCATTCAAGGCCAAAGCGCTCCAATAGTAACCATAGATGCTATCCGGAGCCAGGGCGCTGTAGGCTTTGGCAGCGCTGTCGGCCTGAGAGTAGGCTCCTCCGAAGAAGAAGGGAACAGCCACGCCGTTAATCAGTTCTGTAGGCGATGTTTGCGTGCCCCGCAATTGATACGACATGCGGTTCAGATAGGCTTCCAGAACCCTTTGGTTGTTTGCCTTGGCATCTTTGGCGGCGTCATCCAGGAGTTTTACCTGCCGGGAAAGAACGCTGTCCAGTTGTACCGCCTTGGTGATATCGGCAAGAATAATATCCGGATTTCCTTTACCGCAGGCATAAGCATGCGCCAGATAGTCCTCCCCTCTGGTGTCTTCTTCTTTTGCCTTTGCAAAAAACTCATTGGAGTACTGACAGGCAGTTGCAGTATCCTTGGTAGACATATAACTATAGGTCAGCAAGCGATACACCCTTGGATTGGGGTTGTTGTTTGTTTGGGAAATAATGGTTTTTGCGGTGTTGATGGCTTCGGGAAATTTCTTCTGAACGAATTGGGTTTGGGCCAAAAAATATTGGTTCTCGGGGCTGGGATCCGTGCTGCTG
>JAEVYV010000046.1 GCA_023392575.1 Bacteroidota bacterium
GCAAGCCCGAAGCCCACCTGCCCACCCACCCGGAGCGTTCCGAGCCTTATCCCAAAAGAGTGGTCATCTTTTCCCCCCACCCCGATGACGACATCATCTCGATGGGCGGCACCTTTCAGCGCCTCCACGATCAGGGGCATGATGTGCATGTAGCCTATCAAACCTCTGGAAATATTGCTGTGACCGATGAATTTGTGACCCGTTTTCTGGATTTTGCCGTGGGCTTTGAAAGCATCGCCGGTATTGATAACGCGAAATCGGAAAAAATACTGGAGGAAGCGAGAACCTATATCTCCCGCAAAAAAACCAACCAGATCGATACACCTCAAATCCGTGCCATTAAAGGACTGATCAGAAGGTGTGAAGCAAGGGCCACGTGCCGCTACGTAGGCATCCCCGACCAGAACATTCACTTCCAGAATCTCCCCTTTTATGAAACCGGCACCATCGAGAAAAACCCAATGGGTGAAGAGGACGTTCTGTTAACAATGGAACTGCTTCGCCAGATCAAGCCGCACCAAATCTTCTGTGCCGGTGACCTGGCTGATCCGCACGGTACCCACAAGGTTTGTCTGGAAGTGGTGTTTGAAGCTTTAAAAAGATTAAAAGAAGCAGGCGACGACTGGATCAAGGACTGCTGGCTTTGGTTGTATAAAGGCGCCTGGCAGGAATGGAATATTGATGAAATAGAAATGGCCGTACCCATGAGTCCGGACCAGGTGTTGAAAAAACGCTATGGCATTTTTATCCACCAATCGCAAAAGGACATGGTGCCGTTCCAGGGCAGTGACTCCAGAGAGTTTTGGCAAAGGGCCGAAGAACGAAACGCAGCTACCGCAGGCTTGTATGCGCAACTGGGCCTTACGCATTACGCGGCTATGGAAGCCTTTGTCCGCTGGCATTATTAACCACTGGCGTGTAAAAGGGAACGGATGATGCCGCAAACTTTTACAAATGCAAAGAGTCCATCGCTTGTTTGCCTTGCCATAAACAGGCACCAGGAATTTCCCTAAATAAATTTTAAAAGTCCCCGGCAAACGCCGGGACTTTTCGTTTATACATCCTGATTTTCTATTTTCGCACGTTCAATGGATATAGCTGCGCCATACCGGGAGATTAGATGGAATGAGCTGATAAAGGATGACTCCTTAAGGCTGAAATTGTACGTAGGGATTATTTTAGTATTGGGAGTATTGATTAGTTTTCCTTTCTTTTTTCAACACATCGAAATGCGGGAAGGCGAAGTACTGAATGATTACGTGCTGGGGTGGCTAACGGCACGGGACGTCTCTCTTCCTATTTTTGGAATCATCTGGGCCACGACCGCCCTTTTCCTTATAAGAAGCGTGCAGAGCCCTTATCTGTTTCTTACCTTCATGTATGGATTCATCTTACTGTCGGTAAGCAGATTCATCACCATCTATATGGTGCCGTTAAATCCTCCTGACGATTTGATTCCACTGATAGATCCCATCAGCAATTCTTTTTACGGAAAGTCCTATGTAACCAAGGATCTTTTTTACTCGGGGCATACGGCTACCCAATGTCTATTCTTTTTATGCTTTCGTCGAAAAATTGACAGGCTGATGGCACTTTTATGTACTATTGCAATGGGAATCCTGGTGTTGATTCAACACGTACATTATACCATTGATGTAATAGCTGCACCAGTTTTTACCATGATTTGCTTTTTCGTCGCGAAGAAAATAGTAAATTCGAGGCCAATATCGTTAACAGAACCAATTGAACGTTAAAAGCTTAGAGAAAACCAACCAATGTTTTTAACAAATTTTGCCTAAAGGCATGTTATAAAAAGGACAAAACCATGAACAAACTGCAAGTGCCGCATTTCACTCTTACAGATAAGTTGACAGAGGAACAATTACGTTTTTTTGATAAGAATGGATTGATCATTTTCAGAAAATTCATCACAAAAGACATGGTTGATCTTTTTATCAAAGAAACACAGCGCATTGAAAAAGAGTGGCTGGATGCAGGTTTAGAAAAGGTCAATGGAATACCGCTGAAGTTTGGAAAAGATGAAAATGACAATAAGATCATTCAACGGTTGTGTTTTGTTTCACAACACAGCCCGGTGCTGCGTGAGTTTTTGCAAGACCCCCGGTTAAAAGCACTGCTGGAATTGGTAAAACCTTACGAGGGTCGTATTGGAGAAGATGAGAAGGATGGCCTGGTTTTAAACAATTATGTCAGAACCCCCAACAGCGCCTTCTCTCAAATGGGCTGGCATACCGATAGCCCAAGGGATCTTTTCCTGGGTCAGCGGATCATGCCGATGTTGAATGTGGGCATTCACTTGGATACGGTTCCGTTTGAAAACGGAGGCCTTCGTGTTCTCCCCGGAACACACAAACAAGGAATGCTTCGTTTGCTGTTCGGTAAAAAATACTTCATCGACCACAAGCCCGATCCAAGGGAAGTTGGGTTGGATATTGAAGCCGGCGACCTTACTGTGCATGATGGCCGTTTGTGGCATCGGGTACAACAATCTCCTTTTTATGGTGAGAAAAGCCGTCGCCGCGTTATGTATGTGCCTGTGGTCACCGGCAAATACATGCCTAAGGACAAGAACAGCAAGACGCCTTTCTATCATAGATTTGCCTCCACTGTTCAGAATTAATCGCATATCATGTCATTCGCTTTAGTTACAGGTGCCAGTAAAGGCATTGGAAAAGCTATTGCCCTGCAGCTGGCCACCCGAAAGAAAGATCTTCTTTTGGTGGCCCGCAGCGAGGCGCAGTTGCAAACGGTGTGTGCCGAGGCACAAAACAAGTACGGTGTAAAAGCCTATCATCTGGCTCTTGACCTTTCTCAGCCCGGTGCGGCCAAAATGGTTTTTGACTGGTGCCGTCAAAATAATTATGACGTCGACGTTCTGGTTAACAACGCCGGATATGGGTTAAGCGGCACGTTTGACAAATATTCATTGGATGAGCATTTGAATATGATGCAACTCAACATGAATACGCTGGTTGAGCTTACCTATTATTTTTTACCGGGCCTGAAACAGCAATCAAAGTCTTATATACTAAATGTTGCCTCTTCCGCTGCCTATCAGGCTGTTCCCTTTTTAAGCCTGTACGCCGCTTCCAAATCTTTCGTGCTGCAGTTTTCAAGGGGGTTGCATTTGGAACTGGAAAAGACCAGTGTATCGGTCACCTGTATCAGCCCGGGCGCCACTGACACGGCTTTTGCGGACAGGGCCAATGTTGGAGCCAAAGGCCTGGAGCTTGCACAAAAGTTCAATATGCAACCTGCTGAAGTGGCCAAAATTGCAGTGGATGCCATGTACAAAGGAAAAACAGAAGTGATTGCCGGTTTTTTAAATAAACTGGGAGCTGCCTTGGCCTGGCTGTTGCCTAAAAAAATGATCGAAAAAACCTCATCAAAAATTTATCAGTAGACAAAGTAAAAAAGGTGCATTTTTTTTGAAAATTCCCCCTATATTTGCACCCCGATTACGGCCCCGTAGCTCAACTGAATAGAGCATTTGACTACGGATCAAAAGGTTTCAGGTTTGAATCCTGACGGGGTCACGAGAAGCCTCAGATTTTCTGAGGCTTTTTTTATTTCCTGCAAAAGCACTTCCCTTGTAGCTTTTGAATTAATTTTAATTGTTGGGGATAATGGACAAATTTTGAGTTTTGCGCCTCACAAATTGAAAAGGATATTGGCAGAATAATACTACGAACTGCTGGCTGCATTATTATCAGAAGATATTTTGGGTTATTTTGACTTGGCCCCATTTTTCAAGTTAAGCAAAAGCGTTATACTTTGCATGATTGACGCCGATCGTTCGGTATTCCATAGCCGAGGACTTACTAGACCGATTTATTCCATACCATCACCAGCTCTTCTTCCCCTGTTTGGGGATCGATCCGGGTCTCGTGAATGCTAAAACCACTCTTTTGATAGAAGTTGACTGCACTTTTATTTTTTGCATACACAGCCAAATGCAATTCACTTTTTAGTTCTTTTGCTTTTGCCATTAATTTGCCTCCGATCCCCTGTCCCTGTTTTTGGGGATGGACAAAAAGAGCGGCCAGGTAATTATCCATGAGCGATACTAAGCCGGCAATCCTTCCGGTATTATCTCTGAACAGCCAGGTTTCGGATTGAGGGATGTACGTTTCTTTCATGGCGGCGGCATGGTTCTGCCAATACGAAGGCTCGATGAAGTGATGTGCCGTTTTCGATCCTTCGAGCCAGATCTCCACAAGCGTATCGATCTCCGAACGGTCAAGCAGCTTTGAAACAGAATAAATGTTTATACCCGATTTCATCGTTTGGCGCAAGGTACAAATCCCTGAATCAATTCACACATGTATTAAGGTAACGGAGCCGGAAGACAAGGCTTTGCCGGCTTATTAGCCATGCATTTTATGAAAATTAGAACCTTGGGGATGCACCTGCCTTGTTTCAATCGCCCGCATCCCGGCAGGTTCGTATTAAACAGTACAAAACAGTTCTTCCTTTGTCTTACCATATAAAAAATCTTTGACCAAACGGCCAAAGATTTTTAGTTGATCAATGCTGCACTATGATCGATGATCCTATTTTCAATTCAATTGATTTGCCTTTCTCGGACACGCCGCCGCGTGTCCCTACATATCATACGACCAGTATCCCCGGTTCTTCGTTCGTTCAAATTTCGCAGCTTTTAAATCGCTTAGCGCTATTTGCCGATTGCTTATTGGTTATTACCAATTGACCCTACTGCATATCCACCGGGATAAAGATCAGCGGAGTGGGCAAACAGGAAGCACCCGGAGGCGAATAGGTCATCTTGATGGTCTGCACCTCGCCTTCTTTGCCGGGAGGAAATATCTGGATCAGGATGGCTTCCGGTGCGCCTTTGGTGCGCAGTTGGTCGGAAGGCAGTTGAATGATGCCGTCCTTGAATTTTCCGCCGCTAACGATCATGGTATTGGCCATGCCGCCGCACCACTGATTGTCGCCGGCACGGGCATTCCAGGTCACCAGTGCCAGGCCTTTTCCGTTAGTGCTCTTCCATTTCATTTCAATATCGTACATCACACCGTAGTTCCCTGCCAGGCGGGCAATGTCACCGGTACTGGCATCTTTTCCATACACCCAAGGATCACTCTTGCCGTCGGCAACCACAATGGCAGCGGCCTCATTTTTGGTGTCGAACGTATCCTTGGTCATTACCAGGTAATTGCTCACACCAAACAGGCCGCGGCCTGCATTCGTGTGGCGGGAGGAAGCCACTTCCTTAATGCGGGCAGCCGCTTTGGGCCCCGGTGTTTTCGGATCGGTTTGCAAAATGCTGATCTCGGCCGGCTGATCGATCACGAACTCATAAAAGCCGTGCACCAACTCATCGTATTTCACAATGTGCTTCTCCAGCTTTTCGTCGATGGCAATGATCTCACCCGGCTTCACCACTCTTCCTTTTTTCTCCGGCGTGGACGCAAAAAAATCCCGCAGTCCGTTTTTGCCGGCCATAAAATAATTCGTAGTGGGTTTTTGTGAAGAATACTTCAGCATCCGTATGGTCATGTTCGAGGTACCGGTATTCTTGATCACTGCCGTGATCTTGCGGTCGATCTTTTGTGGTTCTTTAATGCCATTGACATTGTACACATACAGGCGTACACTTCCCGGTTGTACGGCTTCTTTCAGCGCAATGATCTCCGGTACGCGGATGTATTCCGGATCATCGGAAATAATATACTGCGGTCCCGGTAAAACAATTTTTTCATAGGGAATCGAAGGGATCTTCTCGGTCAAAAATCCCGGCAGTTCCACAATGCTGCCCTGCGCCGTTTTTAAGATGGCCTCGTTGTGAGTCCGGGTGATTTTTTGCGCCTGAACCGTGCCCAAGGCCAGGGCACTGAACAGGAATAAAGCTAATTTCTTTCTGCTAGTTAAATTCATTCTTGTTGTTTTGAGTTGATACAATTCGGTTTAGTAGTGCCAGCGCACAAGAGCTTTCATGGCGGCATACCGGGCCACCCACTTGGCTCCCGCGGCGGGAGTGTCAAAAATCTGCACCGGAACGCGTTCCAATGAATCCGTAAAATCAATACTCATGATATAGCGCTTATTATTCGTTACTCTTTTCCTTTTTGACAATGATCTCTTTTGCCCCTTTCAGCTTTCCGGCAACGGCTGCTTTCATAAAAGCATCCATTTCATCAAAGCGCCGGAACATGTAGTTGCTCACTTCGTGCCCACCACCGGGAAAGGTGTACAACCGCAGCGGCAGCTTTTCTTTTTTGGCTTTTTCATACAGGGTTTGCGAACCAAAAAACATCATCCAGCCTGGGTCCGTTGCCCTGCAGAAACGGTGGGCCGCGGTGCCAAACGGCACCAACTGATCGCGGGTCCCATGCATGAGCAACAGTGGTACCCAGGCCGCTTTTTGTGCGGTGTTGATGTCCAGTAC
>JAEVYV010000097.1 GCA_023392575.1 Bacteroidota bacterium
AGGTGATTGTGGTGACCGACAGCGACGTCATTTACCAGGAAATTACCGGCCACGGAGGCAAGGCCATGATGAGCCAGAAAGAACACGAAAGCGGCAGCGACCGGATTGCGGAGGCAGCGGCCGGACTGGATGTGGACGTCATCGTGAACGTGCAGGGCGATACGCCTTTTGTAAAAACCGAGCCGCTGGAAAAACTGTTGCAACAGTTTTTGGATCCTTCCGTCCAGGTAGGCTCGCTGATGCAGTTGCTGGAAGGCGTGGAGCTGATTGCCGATCCCAACTACGTAAAGGTTTGTATTGATAAAAACAGCAATGCCTTGTTTTTTAGCCGAAGCGTTATTCCCTATCCCCGCAACAAAAACATTCCCATTGCCTACTACGAGCATATTGGCGTTTATGCCTTTCGCAAACAGGCCCTGCTTGATTTTACCACCTGGCCGGTTTCGCCGCTGGAAGACGCAGAAAAAATAGAATGCCTGCGCTACCTGGAAAACGGCGTGCCCATACGCATGGTGGTTACTGATTTTATGGGCGTGGAAATAGATACTCCGGAGGATTTGAAACGGGCGGAAGGGTTGATATAAATTGAATTGGGCAGCGGAGAAAAAATAGCACACGGTATTGTTTTAAGCTTTAAATGGTTTTGTGTTAGCCGCTTTTGCACTACCAGCAACCGTTGCTTGTGCCGTGTCCACCCAGGGGCGGATTGCACTCGTGTACGGCAACAATTCTATTCGTCATTATTTCACGCAGCAGCCGCAACGGTGCCACGACACTGCAGGCGTGGCGAGAAAGAAAAAGCTGCCTGGCGAACAAAGCGTACAAGTGTGCGACGCAACGAAAGCCCCATAGCAGCAATGCAGCTTAGTACCCACTTCCTCTTTTATTTAAAACGGCGATTTAAACTCTTTTTCCGGCCCTACGTTATCCTTCTTTATACAGACAATCCTAAAGCATTCCAAAACGAGTCTTCCAATATTTCTTTCCCGCTACCGATCATTTTCCCAACTTTGCGGTCATGAAATTCAGAAACTTTAAGATGGTGGACTACGTGGTGTACGGCCGCGGCAGTTTTGACCAATTGGATGAGATACTTGCGCCCCGGCGCAGCGATGAGGAGCCCATGGTTTTTTTGGTGGATCATTTTTTTGAGGGCAAACCCCTGGTGAGCCGCATTCCCCTGCGGGGCAAGGACAAGATCATTTTTGCCGATGTGACCCACGAACCCAAAACCACTTATGTGGACTCGATAGCCGATGGCCTGAAAGACGAGTTTGGAATGGTGAGCGGCGTCATCGGCATTGGCGGCGGTTCTACCCTGGACCTGGCCAAAGCGGTTTCGTTAATGATGAACAATCCGGGTTCTTCGGCCGATTACCAGGGCTGGGACCTGGTCAAACACCCCGGCGTGTACAAAGTAGGCATTCCCACCCTCAGCGGCACCGGCGCCGAAGTAAGCCGCACCACGGTGCTGACCGGACCGACCCGCAAACTGGGCATGAACTCGGACTATACCCCCTTTAACCAAATAGTTTTGGATCCGGAGCTGACGGCCAACGCCCCGGCGAACCAGCGGTTTTACACCGGCATGGATTGTTACATCCACTGCATCGAAAGCCTGACCGGCACGTATTTAAATGAATTCAGCAAATCGTACGGCGAAAAAGCGCTGGACCTTTGCCGGTACATTTTCCTGGAAAAAGACGGCTGGGACAGTGACTGCGACGATAAGCTGATGATGGCCTCGTACGCCGGGGGAATGAGCATTGCTTATTCGCAGGTGGGTGTGGCCCATGCTGTTAGCTATGGATTGAGTTATTTGCTGGGCACCAAACACGGAGTGGGCAACTGCATTGTGATGAACCACATTGAAGAATTCTATCCCGAAGGTGTAGCCGAATTCAAACGGATGGTGGAAAAGAACGGCATTGACATTCCGCAGGGCATTTGCCGGGGGCTTAGCGACGAGCAATTCGATACCATGATCAATGTGTCCCTGGGCATGAAACCCCTTTGGGAGAACGCTTTGGGAAAAGACTGGGAAAAAATCATGACACGAGAAAAGTTGCGTAACTTGTATGAAAAGTTATAAGCCACATGAGAAAGCTTTTCTGCCTGGCAGTCATCTCATTTTCTTCTTTTTACGGCTTGGCGCAAACCCGAACCGTTGATGTAGACAAAGAAGACACCGGTACGGGCGGCGCTTATTTTACCGTTTCGGGAGAGCCTTTTGTCAACACAAAATTTGTTCGTTTGGTAGAAGGCTCTCCTTATTTTAAAGAGCAGTGGCTTCAGGGTTTATTGCTGTTGGAAAAAAACCGGCAGTACCAAGGGTTGTTAAAGCTGGACCTGTTCGGCAATGAAATTCATTATCAGGATGCAAACGGAAAAGATTTTGTTTTGACCCTGCCCGTTCAAAAAATCAGCCTTACCGAAGGAGGTACCATATACCATTTCATCCACGCTTCGCTTCTGCCCGACAAACCTTCGGCTTCCACAACCGCCTGGTTTTTGCAATTATATGCCGATTCGGTAGCCCTTTACAAGTACTTTCAAAAGAGCATGTCCGAGAACAGACCTTATAATTCGGCTACGTACGAGCAAAAAATATGGACCAAAGAAGCCTACCGGATTTACTACCGGGGCGTGCCCGTAGAAATCAAAAAACTAAAAGAGGCACCCGCCCTGTTTGGAGATAAAAAATCAGCCCTGGAAGCTTTTCTGAAAAACCAGGACGACAAAAAGGCTTCTATGGACGATCGCCTAATTGCCTTTGCCCGCTATTTAAACTCTCTGGTCAGCCAATAACCCCCCGATTCCTTTTCTTTGCCCTGGCTTACCTTTCCTTAAACAAAGAGCATGAACAAGGCAGAGAAATATTTCCGGTACCTTATCCCGGCAACGGTTTTCGGTACACACCGCACCAAGGAGATCCTGAACAGCAACCCCATCACTGCTGTGAGCCGGAAGGATGCGGAAAACGTATTCATCAAGGTATATGATTACGACGAAAACTCCTTTACCGAACGCTCCCTTTCAAGCATAGAAGAAAGCCTGCGGTATAAAGAAAACAAGCGGGTGAGCTGGATCAACATCGACGGCATTCGCCGAAAGGATGTGGAACGCATTTCCGAGCTCTACGGCATTCACCAACTGATTGCCGAAGATATCTTAAGCCTGAACCAACGGCCCAAGATGGACGAAGTGGAGTCCATTTTATTTTGCTTGCTAAACATGCTGTATTATAACGAAGCCAGGCAAACAGTGGAGGTGGAGCAAGTCAGCATTGTACTGGGAAAGGATTTCGTGATCACCTTTCAGGAAGATCCCAGGCG
>JAEVYV010000122.1 GCA_023392575.1 Bacteroidota bacterium
TTACCAGACAGCGCAAAAGGAAAAGGACTTGTTTGAAAAACAGTCGCAGCTTGCCGAGAAAAAACTGGCGTTGGAAAAAAGCAACCGGTATATACTTTTTGCCATAGCCGGCTTTGTTATTGTTTCCCTAATTGCATTGGCGATCTATTTGCAATCCCAAAATAAAAAGAGGGCTTTCCTTTCCCGCATCCTGGCCCTTCAAAAAGAAAAGGAGATTAACCAATTGCAGGCCCTGATGCAAGGTGAAGAGAAGGAACGGAGCCGCATTGCCAAAGACCTGCATGACGGGGTAGCAGGAATGCTGGCGGCCGTAAAAATGCACCTCAGCAGCCTAACCCTTACCCACAAGGGCATGTTACAATCGGAGAGCTACTGCCAGGGCGTAAAGTTATTGGATGAGGCAACACAGGAGGTCCGTAAAACATCGCACAACCTGATGCCGGAAGTGTTGATGCGGCATGGATTGGACAAAGCGCTGGAAAAGTATTGCAGCAATATCAGCAACAGCAACACGCTGGTAGTTCAGTTTGATTCCTGGGGTGCGTCGTCCCGGTTTAAGAACAGCTTCGAGCTCTCGGTTTACCGCATTGTGCAGGAAGTGTTACATAACATGCTGAAGCATTCCAGGGCCACGCAGGCTATGGTTCAAATGAGCATTCACAACGACCTGCTCTCCATTACGATCGAGGACAATGGGATCGGCTTTGACCCTGCCGGCCCGCAGGCTGAGGGTATTGGCCTGCAAAGCCTGCAAACAAGAGTAAAGGCCTTGAATGGCAAGATCGAAGTGGAACCGGTTCCCGGCGAAGGCGTTAGTGTTTACCTGGAATTTGAAACGACCGGGCTGGGCATCGAAGACAAGCAAAAACCGGCCCTGGTCTAAGGTCATTTTTTGCGGTGTAGATAGGTCCTGTTATGGTGGATCTTGCGTGAATAGAAACGGGCGAGCTCCCTTTGGGGCCATGCCAAAGGGAGCGAAAAAAAAGCGATGCTGATGAAAAAGCCCTAAGGAAAGCACTCCGGGCGAAAGTCATTCTAGCTGCTCTGGGAAGGCCAAAAAGAAAAAAAAGAGCAGTGAAAGACCCATTCTCCCTTGGTTGTCATAACCACCTGCTATTCCCTGCTCCGTTTCATTCGTGATATCCTAATGACGCCCCGGGATGCTTCGGGCGCCGGCAGGTCAAAACCAGGCATGATGGATAACAAACAGCCCAAACTTTGTATCTTCATAAACCTTACCCTATTTAACTATTTTGATTCGTTCGCCCCGGGAAAGCATTTATTCTTTAACACAAAAAACGAAAACCATGAACGAATCAACGACACAGCAGCAATCTGCTGCAGTAAACCCCAACAAAGCTTTATGGGAAAAAGGCGATTTTACCCGCCTGGCCGAAACCATGCGTGAAAGCGGCACCGAGCTTATGGACCAACTGGGCGTTCGCCCTGGTATGGATGTGCTGGACCTAGCTTGTGGCGATGGCACTACTGCTTTGCCAGCCGCCCGACTGGGCGCCAACGTACAGGGGGTAGACATCGCCCGCAACCTGGTGGCTGCCGGTAACAAACGCATTCAGGAAGAGGGCCTAACCAACATTAATATCCGTGAAGGCGACGCTACCAACCTGGAAGGAATTGAAGATAATAGTTTTGACCTGGTGGTCAGCATCTTCGGCGCCATGTTCGCACCAAAGCCCTTTGAGGTGGCAAAAGAAATGGTGCGGGTTACCCGCCGCGGTGGCCGCATCGTTATGGGCAACTGGATCCCGAACGACCCCACCCTGGTAGCGCAGATATTGAAGATCAGTTCTGCCTATACGCCTCCGCCACCGGAAGGTTTTGTAAGCCCCATGCTATGGGGTGTAGAAAGCCATGTGATCGAACGGTTTGGCAAGGCAGGTATTGCCCCTGAAAATATTTCCTTCCTGAAAGATGAATTCACATTCAATGCACCGTATGCACCCTCTGTGTTTGTAGAAAGGTTCAGGGATTATTATGGCCCGACCATGAATGCGTTTGAAGCCGCCGAAAAGGCCGGCAAGGCCGCGGACCTGCAGCGGGAGCTGGAAGAATTGTTTGCCCGTGAAAACAAGAGCGGCGATCCGAATACTACTTGTATTTCTGCATCCTTCCTTAGAGTGACGGTGACAAAGTGAGTGTTTGCTTTGCAGGGCTAGCCCCACGCAGAACAGATCTACTGCTTTTGCAATAATTGTCTTTGGGTGTCTACAAGGCCCCAGGGGTTTTAAAAAACACTGGGGTCTTAACATACTTTCCGAAAAATAATCCTCACTTACTTCTTACTGTCCGCCGTTTCTTCACTAAGCCAGGCTACTTTCTGCTCCGGTACATGTGTTTGACCGATGATGTCTTTGTACAACTCCGGTCTTCTTGCTTTTTTATAGCGGTAGCCGCCGGCTTGGGTAAGCTTGTCCGGACTGATGGTGGCGCAGGTTACTTCATCCCCCAGCTTTCTGCATTCGGCCATGATGTCGCCAAAGGGGTCCAGGATCATGGAGCAGCCGTTTTTTAACTGGTCGTCGTCCATGCCAATAGGGTTGGCGAAAACCACGTACACGGCATTATCGTAGGCTCTCGCGGGAAGCCATTTCATCAGCCAGTCGCGGCCCTTCATGCCGTCAAATTCCAGCCGAAGCGAGGTGGGATCAATCTCCCGGTGTTGCCAAAGCTTCGCATCCACAAAGCCGGCGCCCGGGCGGCTGGAAGGAGTGCACATAGTTACATGGGGCATGAAAATAACATCGGCCCCCAGCAGGTTGGTGGCCCGCACATTTTCAATGATGTTGTTATCATAGCAAATCAAAATGCCGCACTTCCATCCATGCAGCTCAAATACGCAGTACTGATCGCCGGGCGTTAGGTACGGATTGATGAAGGGATGCAGCTTGCGGTATTTGGCCACCAGGCCGGTTTGATCAACACATACATAGGCCTTGTATAGCTTGTTCGCACTGTCCTTTTCAAACAGTCCGGCCAAAACAGCAATGTCGTATTTTTTTGCGATGTGCGTCAGCCGGCTGATGCTTTCTCCCTCCGGTATAAACTCCGCCAGCTCCAGCATCTGTTCTTTGGAAAGATGGCGGGCAAAGGTGTAGCCGGTTACGGAGCATTCGTGAAACGCCACCACTTTAGCGCCTTCGGCGGCGGCCTGTGCACATAATTGGTCGATGGTCTGCAGGTTGTATTCCTTATCGCCGCTGCGGTGTTCAAATTGGGCGGTTGCTATTTTCAGGTTGTGCATGATGCCTTGGGTTTTAAATAACGAATAAGGGGTTCTGATGCCTCCGGCATGAAGTTAAGAAATGCAGGCGCAGCGCATGGAAACAGCCGGGAGTTCTATGAAAAGGAAGTTGTCTTTGCAAGCATTTTTGTGCTTTGATTTTTTAGAAGAAACCGTAAAAGAGCGTTTAATCTTGTTTGGCTGAAAGAAAGGGCGGAAGGCCGAAGCTGTTTGGCCGTGGAAGAAAAACATGCCGGGCAGAAGCTGTCTCAAATAGACGCATCCGGATCATTTTCATCGCTGTGTGTCTTTTTGTAGTCTTCATTAAGCCGGTGCTCCAGGTCTTTTTGGTCTTTGCGGTTGCGCCGCACAATAAAAATCACCAGGATCAATAAGGCAAAGCCTACGAGCAATATAAAGGGCATGCTTAGTTCCATAAAACGGTGTTGCTTAAAATTAGGCAAGATTGGCGCGGAAGTCCCTGTTTTTGTATTAAGTTTTTGTTAGCACCGGATGCGGCCAATAGTTTTGGAAAAATTCAGGAGCATGCACATGGAAGAAGAATTTAAAATACCGGTGGTTTATCAGGGCCAGGAACTGTTCTTTCCGGCCAGGCTTGTTCCTGCAGGCTGGACGCACCAAATAGAGGTAGACGTTTACGGCGCTCCGGTGCTTTTGGAGAAGGACGAAGAAGGGGCGTGGCGGGCCTTGGTGCCGGCAGCGGATGGGGAAATGCATTCAAAAATGGATGCAGCACTAATCAAAGAATTGGTACATTCATTGGTAGCCATACTGGACTCATGAACCTATTAAAAGGCGTACACCATATTGCGATTATTTGTTCGGATTACGAAAGATCCAAAGCGTTTTACACCCGGGTCTTGGGCTTTCGCGTAGTGAGAGAAGTGTACCGGGAAGAACGGCAGTCCTATAAACTGGACCTGGCCCTGGGCGATGCGTATATCATCGAACTGTTTTCTTTTCCTGCGCCTGTGCCCCGTCCTTCCCATCCCGAAGCTACGGGCTTGCGGCACATGGCCTTTTCGGTGGACGATGTAGAAGCTGCTGCTGCCTACTTAACGGCGCAAGGGGTTGACGTGGAACCCCTGCGGACCGACGCATTTACAGGCCGGCGGTTTACTTTTTTTCAAGATCCCGATGGCCTGCCTTTGGAATTGTACGAAGCCGTTCCACCGGCTGTCTGAGGTTTCGGCAATGCAACCCACAGGGCATTTGTTTTTGAACTTTTGCCTTCTGTTTGGGAAAAGATCAACATAAGTGGCTCGGTATGCAGAGAAGTAGTAAATTGTGTGCACGGAAACCCATACACGAACCGAAAAGAATTTCAATACGCATGATCACAAAATTCAAATTCCTTTGTTTGCAGCTGGCCATCATCCTTATCACCACAAAGATCCAGGCTGCCATTGCCCCGCATTCAAACCCGGACAACCCTTCTATTGAAGGCCGTTGGGATATAACGATCGATATGGATGGAAAGGCAGCGCCGTCCTGGCTTGAAGTGCGGCACTCCGGCACCCGTATGCTGGTTGGTGAACTGGTAGGAGTTTCGGGAAGTGCCCGCCCCATCTCGCAAATCCATTTTAACGATGGCAAACTCAGTTTTTCCATTCCGCCGCAATGGGAAGAGGGCGACGGCGCCATGTCTTTTGAAGGCCGCGTGGAAGGCGAGGGCTTAAGCGGCAACGTGGTTTTTCCCAACGGGAAAAATTACCGCTGGACGGCCGCGCGGGCTCCGTCGCTGCGGCGCACCCAACCGGTGGTTTGGGGAAAGCCCATCCGGCTTTTTAACGGTACCGATTTAAAAGGCTGGCATGCCCTGGGCGAAAACCAGTGGCAGGCGGAAAAGGGGATTCTGCGCAGCCCCAAATCAGGCGCCAACCTGGTAAGCGATGAACGGTTTACCGATTTTAAACTCCATATTGAATTTCGTTATCCTAAGGGCAGCAACAGCGGCGTGTATTTGAGGGGCCGTTACGAGGTGCAGATTGCCGACAGTAAGGGCAAAGAACCTTTACTTGACGAACTGGGGGCTGTGTACGGATTTTTGACCCCGACCGAACAGGTGGCGAAAGAACCCGGAGCCTGGCAGCAGTACGATATCACCCTTGTGGGAAGATTGGTTACAGTGGTGGCTAATGGCAAGACCATCATCTGCAACCAGGAAATTCCCGGCATTACCGGTGGTGCCCTTGACAGTAAGGAAGGTGAACCCGGCCCCCTGCTTTTGCAAGGCGATCACGGGCCAATCGAATTCCGGAACATCATTATTACTCCTGCTAAATAAGCAGGGTCCTTTTCTTCTTAAATCATTCACGAAAAGAATATAAAATACCGCAAGCAGTCCAGAGCCAGACTGCTTGCGGTGTCGTATTTGATGCGGCGGATCAAATTTTATGGAAACATGCTGTTGATGCTATCTTAAGAAAAAAGCTAAATGATACGACTGCTGCTTGTGATTTCTATGTTGATGATTTTCCCAACTTCTAAGGGGCAAAGCGTTGTTGAAAAAGTTAACGAGGCGATTGATCGTTTACAAGCTAAGCAGGTAGATACTTTTCTTGTATATACACGTTTTTGCGTTGGTTGTAGCTATAGAGATACCTGTGATACAAAACCATCTAAATATTTGTT
>JAEVYV010000136.1 GCA_023392575.1 Bacteroidota bacterium
ATTTTGATCGCCGGTTTGCAGGGAAGCGGTAAAACCAACTTCAGCGGCAAACTGGCCAATTACCTGAAGAAACAAAAAAAGCTTTCCCCCATGCTGGTGGCAGCCGACGTCTATCGCCCCGCCGCCATGGAGCAGTTAAGAGTGCTGGGTGAACAAATTGGTGTGGAGGTGCACCTGGAGCCGGAAAACAAAAACCCGGTGGATATTGCCCAAAACGCCATCCGGGAGGCCCGCAGCAAAAATAAAAACGTGGTCATCATCGATACAGCCGGCCGCTTGGCTATTGACGAGGCCATGATGACCGAAGTATCCAACATCAAGACTGCGGTCAACCCACAGGAGATTTTGTTTGTGGTAGACAGCATGACCGGTCAGGACGCCGTAAACACGGCCAAAGCGTTTAACGACCGCCTCGACTTTACAGGCGTGGTGCTGACCAAATTGGACGGCGATACCAGAGGCGGGGCCGCCCTTTCCATCAAATACACAGTTAACAAGCCCATCAAATTCATCAGCAGCGGCGAAAAGCTGGACACCCTGGACGTGTTCTACCCCGAGCGGATGGCCCAGCGGATTTTGGGTATGGGGGACATCACCACCCTGGTGGAAAAAGCCCAGGCCCAGTTTGACGAAGAGCAGGCCCGCAAGCTGGAAAAAAAGATCCGCAAAAACCAGTTTGACTTTGCCGATTTCAAGCAACAACTGGAGCAGATCAAACGCATGGGCAACATCAAGGACCTGATGGCCATGATTCCCGGCGTGGGCAAGGCCATAAAAGATATCGACATCAGCGACGACGCCTTTAAAGGCATTGAAGCCATCATCAATTCCATGACCCCGCAGGAAAGGGCCAACCCCGATTTGATTGACGGCAGCCGCCGCAAGCGGATCGCCAAAGGAAGCGGAAAGGATATTTCTGAAGTAAACGGCTTTATGAAGCAGTTTGAACAAATGCGGGAGATGATGAAGATGATGAACAAAATGCCGATGGGCCGGATGATGCCGGGCATGAGGAGATAATTTGCCAATGTGCTACTGAAAGCTGTTCTTGTTTAAGAGCAGCTTTTTTATATCCAGGAGTTGATAGCTCAAGCCCAGATATTGTATCATCAAAAGAATCGGAAAAAGTTAAAGCAATGGTCTTATGATACCGATGCAGAAGCAGTAACCGAGGCCCCCGAAGTAGGACTACTCCTGGAATGAAAAACCGGATACAAACGTAACATACTTGAAAAATTTCATAAAAGAATCGAAAAGCTTTTAGAAAAAGGTAGTATAACCACTCAAAAACAGTATGTAGAAGTAAATTTATTAGTCAATCATTTATGCCCAATTAACCCGGTATTTCAAAGATTAAAGCACTTAATCATCTGCTTTCAGCATATACTGCAAAACGGCATAAAGTTGAGTAGAATCACAGAACCCCGAAGTGTGCGACGCAACCAGGCTTCATAGTAATTCAGCAGCCGGCTACATAAAATTCCTGCCTTAAATCCGCTACAGAAGAAACTTTATAATTCCGTTATTGGCTTTTTCCTCCCGAAGCCTTAGATTTGCAGCCTTAACAATTATTGTTTCACGCATTTAAATTTCTATTTAAGATGCCAGTTAAAATCCGTTTACAAAGGCATGGGTCAAAGAAGAGACCCTTTTATTTCATTGTTGTTGCAGATGCACGCAGCCCCCGCGATGGTAAATTCATTCAAAAGCTCGGTACCTACAATCCTCTGACCACTCCTGCCACCGTGCAGTTGGATCGTCAAAAGTCATTGGAATGGTTGCACAAAGGTGCGCAACCCACGGACACCGTTCGGAAGATTTTATCGTACAAAGGAGTGTTATACCTGAAGCATTTATTGCGTGGGGTATCTCTGGGACTGTTTGACGAAGCGACAGCGATGACGAAGTTCCAAACCTGGCACACTGAGCATGAAGCGCAGATCAAAAAGCGCCAGGAAGAAGCTCAACGTGAAAGAAGAAGCAGAAGGAATCCGCCCTACCAGCGCCGCGAAAGAAGACCGGCTCCTGATGCAGGTTCCGAAGGCTAATTCGCATCCAAGACCTTCAAAAAATTAAATCCCGCTGTACAGCGGGATTTTTTTATCCCCAGTTTCGCAGATGTAACGAAACCTCACTGATGCTACTCTTCTCTTTTACTTTGTGCGAAATAATTTTATGTACCCAGCAGAAGTATAACGATTTAGCCTTCGTTGCGTCGCACACGGCATCGTTCGGTAACGCTATTCAACAATTTAGAGCGTTGTTCATTCCTTCAGGCATTTAATTTTTACTTTTGACCTTTTACTTTCCATGACCGAATATTTTAAAATAGGAAAACTGGTGGCCACCTTTGGCCTCAAAGGCGAGCTGATTTTAAAACACAACCTGGGCAAAAAAACCTCGCTCAAAGGGCTGGCCGCTCTTTTTATCGAGGAACAAAAAGAAAGCTTTATTCCCTGGTTTATCGAAAGCACAAAAATCAAAAACGAAGAAGAAGTGTACCTGAAACTGGAAGGGATCGCCACCCGGGAACAAGCGCATAAACTCACCCAAAAAGAAGTGTGGCTGCCCGAAGCCGATTTTAAAAAATTTTCGTCCAAATCCTCCCCCATCAACCTTCTGGGCTACGACATCATTGAAGAAGACAATAGGCTGGGAAAAATCCTGGAAGTGATTGAACAACCCCACCAGCTTCTCTGCCGCATTGAGGTCAACGGCAAAGAAGCCCTCATTCCTTTACACGAAGAAACCATTATAAAAATCGACAAGAAAAAGCAGCAGGTTATAGTCTCGCTGCCTCCAGGATTACTGGAAATTTATCAGTAGAAACCCCCGTGGCGCGGATGGCGTTTCTGGCCTGGATCATGTGCCTTTGTTCGTGGGCAATCAGAAAACGGAACGTATCGCCCAGTTTCAGCTTTATCAGCTTGCTGATGGAAATGGGCACCCGAATCTGCTCCAGGTTGCGTTTGCGGGCGGTTTCCAGCAATTGCAACAATTTGTTTTGGTGCTCGTAAAATTCTTTGAACACCCCCTCCACATTCACCCCGCGTTCGGGCCGGTAAGCTTTCATGGCCTGCATTTTATTTTTCACCTCGTACACATTCTTCGGCATCATCATATTGGTAAAATAGTTGCCAAAGAAACCGGGCACAAACCAGGCGTTCACTTCTTTGGGGATATGCATCATGGCCTTTTCTATGGCCGGCAGATAATAACGGCTGTACATATTTAAGTGCTCCAGCGCCTGGGCGGCACTCCACTTGCCTTCTTCCGGCGGGTAGCTTAATTTTACCGTATCGGCCTGCTGCAAATGCTCCGCCGCCGCAATCAGCTGGCGCACATCGGCCTCCAATTGGTTAATCAGTTCTTCGCTTTTAAACTTTTTCATACCCATATTTTTTACAAAGCTATTTCTACTGTATTTGCAAAATCTTTGCCTATACCAAGATTTATATGCGAACCGTGCCCAAAAGCCTGCTAAAGGTGGTGGCATCAATGCCCAGGTACGAAGCCAGGTATTTGTGGGGAATTAAATTGAGCACCTGTGGACTTCTTGTCAACAATTGTCGAAACTTTTCCTCTGCACTAAAACACTGCAGTTCTACCTGTCGTTCCAGCACGCCTTTGAGGGCAAAAGCCGTGGCTTTTAAAACCAGGCGCTGAATGTTGGGAAAAACCTCCATCAGTTCGGCCACTTGCTGATAGCTGGTGCGCAAAAACCGGCTGGCGGTTAAGGTTTCAAAAAAATAACCGGACGGCGTTTGGGTTAAAAACGAATCGGCAATCCCCGAGAAAGAATAGGGATAGGTAAATACGATGGTGGCTTCTTCATTCTGTTTGCCCAAATAAAAACTACGCTGCACGCCTTCCAGTACAAAATACAAACTCCGCTCGGTTTCGCCGGCGGCGGTTAAAATGGTTTTGCGCTTGCAGGCGAGGGGTTGCCACACCGCAGCAAAAGCCTTCCATTCTTCTTGCTTTAAGGGGTGGATGGCGGTTACAAACGCTTGCAGTTGGCTGGTTTCCAAGTTTTGTTTTTGTTTGCTAAAGTTACGCAAGAGCTAGATAAGATTAATTTTGAGCGGTGCCCACCTCCTCACGCCATATCGCCCATTTTGACCTGGATGCTTTTTTTGTTTCGGTAGAACTGCTCAAAAACCCGCAGCTGAAAGGCAAACCCTTGATTGTGGGCGGCGACGGGCAACGAGGCATTGTAGCCGCCTGCAGCTATGAAGCCCGCAAATACGGCATCCAAAGCGCCATGCCTTCCGCCACGGCAAAGCGGTTGTGTCCCGAAGCTATTTTTCTAAAAGGCAGCCATCACGAGTACAGCCGGTATTCCCGAATGGTCACCCAAATTATTGCCGACTCGGTGCCCGTGTACGAAAAAGCATCGATTGACGAATTTTATATTGACCTGACGGGGATGGATAAATTTTTTGGCGTCAGCCGCTACACTAAAGAGCTCCGCGAAAAAATCATCCGCGAAACGGGCCTGCCCATTTCTTACGGCCTGTCGACCAGCAAACTGGTTAGCAAAATGGCCACCAATGAAGCCAAGCCCAATGGCTATTTGGAAGTGCCGGCCGGCAAGGAAACGGCTTTTCTTTGGCCCTTAACGGTGGACAAAATTCCGGGCGTAGGCAAGCAAACCCAGATAGAGATACAAAACATCGGCATTTTTACCATTGAGCAAATTGCCCAAACACCGGTTGACCAGTTGGAATACCGCTTTGGCAAATGGGGAAAAAAATTGTGGGAAAAAGCGCATGGCATTTCCCATTCGGAAGTAGAACAATACAGCGAACAAAAATCGCTTTCCCATGAAAATACCTTTCATGAAGACAGCAATGACCTTTCCTTTCTACACAAAGAACTGGTAAAGCTCACCGAAGAAACAGCCTATGACCTGCGGCAGGAAGAAAAACTTACCGGCTGTGTTACCGTTAAACTGCGTTATGCCGATTTCACCACCGTATCCAAGCAGGAAGTCATTGATTACACAGCGCTGGATAATGTGTTGCTGGCAAAAGTGAAGGACCTCTTCAACAAGCTTTACCGCAAGGGAGAAAAAGTGCGGCTGCTGGGCGTTCGCTTCAGTCATTTGGTGCCCATAACGGTACAAATGAGTTTGTTTGACGACGCGGTGGAAAAACTGGAATTGTTCAAGGCTGTGGACGGCATCAAAAATCAGTTTGGAACCGGCGCGGTTATGAAGGCCACTTCCCTGAAAAACAAAAAACCGTGAGGCCGTGCCGCTCTTAAAGAGCCGTTAACGAACGCACCGGCGGAAACAGAACCACCACAACACTCGGTACGAATCCTTAATTTTATCCCTCCGGTTATTGTCCTTGCGACTTGATTTGTTCAACTAACTAATAAATGATTATGCAAACAGTTTGGAAAGAGTACCAACACAAAAATCAGCAGCGCTTTTTAGATGAAATGCTGGAATTACTGCGCATTCCCTCCATCAGCGCCAAAAGCGAGCACAAAGAAGACATGCGCAAATGCGCCGAGCTGGTAAAACAGCGCTTGCTGGATTCGGGCGCCGATAAAGCCGAAGTAATGCCAACCGCAGGGCATCCCGTGGTGTACGGCGAAAAAATTATTGATCCCGCCAAGCCCACGGTTTTGGTCTACGGGCACTATGATGTGCAACCCGCCGATCCCCTGGAGTTGTGGCACAGCGGTCCCTTTGAGCCTGTGATCAAAGACGGCAAGGTGTATGCTCGGGGCAGTGCCGACGACAAGGGGCAGTTTTACATGCATGTAAAAGCCCTGGAAACCATGGTGAAGACCAACAGCATGGAGACCAATATTAAATTTTTAATAGAGGGGGAAGAAGAAGTAGGCTCGCCCAATTTGGGAAAATTTGTAGCGGAACACAGGGACCTTTTAAAGGCAGATGTGATCCTGATTTCCGACAGCGCCATGATCAGCATGGAAAACCCTTCGCTGGATATTGGTGTAAGAGGCCTCTCTTATATTGAGGTGGAAGTAACCGGCGCCAACCGGGATTTGCACAGCGGCACTTATGGCGGCGCCGTGGCCAACCCCATCACCCTGCTGGCCAAATTGATTGCCGGCATCCACGACGAAAACAATCACGTTACCATTCCCGGTTTTTACGACGATGTAGTAGAAGCAACCAGGGAAGAAAGAGAACTCATGGCCCAGGCGCCTTTTAACGAGCAGGAATATAAAGACGAACTGGGTGTAAAGGAGCTGTGGGGCGAAAAAGGCTACACCACCAACGAAAGAACTGGCATTCGCCCCACGGTGGAAGTGAACGGTATTTGGGGCGGCTACACAGGCGAAGGCGCCAAAACCGTTTTACCCTCCAAGGCTTTTGCCAAGGTATCGGCCCGCCTGGTTCCCAACCAGTCCTCAGATAAAATCACCAAGCTACTGATTGACTATTTTGAAAAAAATGCTCCGGCCGGCGTAACCGTAAAAGCCGAGCTGCACCACGGCGGCGAACCGTACATGACGCCCATCGACAGCAAAGGCTACCAGGCAGCAGCCAAAGCCATTCAAACCACATTTGGCAAACAACCGGTACCAGTACGCGGGGGCGGCAGCATTCCCATTTGCTCCATTCTGGAAAAAGAACTGGGCATTAAAATCGTGTTTATGGGATTTGGGCTGGACAACGACAACCTGCATTCGCCCAATGAAAAATACAACCTGGAGAATTATTACAAAGGGATCGAAACCATCCCCTATTTCCATAAGTTTTTTGCACACAGCTAAAATAAATATTCCATACCCAGCAGGTATGGAATATTTAAAAAGTCCAGAACCGGAAGTTTGTCTTCCGGTTTTTTTATTTGGTTGTTGTTTTTTGCTGATCGATCAGCGGTTTGTCCTGCAAGCCCGGGTTGGGCATAAATGATTTAAAAGGCACCTGAACATTTAGCCAGGCATTGGGGATCGCTGCCAGATCTTTTGTATCCGGAACCAGGCAGGGCATGTTATCCTGCGGCAAATAATAAATGCCGGAGGTTGCTTTTTTGCCGATAACAATACCACGAAACTGTTCCGTCAAACTATCCTTGTTTATTTTTTGCGAAAAAATATCATTCTGAAGCATATCATTCGGAAGCTGCCCCAGCACATTTGATTGCTTCAGGAGCTTTGGCCCTTCAGTTATAGAAACCTGGGCTGAAGCACTAAAACCAAATAATAACAAGGCAGTAAGCAGTCGTAGTTTCATGGCATTATTCTTTCCTCTAAATTACACAAATATCTTTGCTGATCTATGGCTGAAAAAGAAAAGCTCCGATTAGATAAATACCTCTGGGCCATTCGCATTTTCAAGACGAGAACAACAGCCGCAGCCGCCTGCGATACCGGTAAGGTAAAGCAAAACGGCACAGCGGTTAAAGCGGCAAAAAATGTGGTGGTGGGGGATGAATACGAAATAAAAACGGAAGCCCGGCGCTGGCGCATCAAGGTAACCGGGCTGCTCCACAACCGGATGGCTTATTCCGAAGCAATCAAATATTACCTGGACATCACACCGCAGGAAGAACTGGACCGCCTTCAATTTCAGGCCGCTTCGTTCCATACCGGCAAAAGGCAAAGCAAAATTGGCCGGCCAACCAAAAAACAAAGAAGGGAGCTGGACGATTTTTTTGGCGAAGAAGACTAACACCAAGCCCGCCTTGCATTAAATAGCCTTGCTGAAAATTTGTTTTTCGGACGCCTGACTGGGCCGCAGCAAATAAAGGTCAAAAGCACTGCACACATTGCGGATGAAATAATGCCCCTGCGGGGTCAGCCGTAATTCTTGTTTGTTCCACTCAATCAGCCCGTCTTTGGCCAGCTCATTCAAGCGGGGAAAAGTATATTGCTCCAGAAGAGGATAATGTTCCGTCAAAAATTTCGTGGCGCCTTTACAGCTGATATCCAAAATATACTTTCGAAAGACCAGATCTTCTTCACTTAAAAAATACCCTTTTTTAACCGCCAGGCGGCCCTCGTTGATGGCCGCATAATAATCATGAAGGGTTTTTTGGTTTTGTGCAAAGCCATTGCCCACATCGCTGATGCTGGACACGCCAAGGCCCAACAAAAAACTGGTGGCCTGCGTGGTATAGCCCATAAAGTTGCGGTGCAGTTTCCCGGCCGTCCAGGCCTTGTACAAATCATCGGTGGGCAGGGCAAAATGATCCATGCCTATGTCCACATAACCATTTTGCATCAGCAATTCCTTTCCCTTTAAATACAACTGGATCTTTAGTTCTGCTGACGGCAAGTGGGTCTCATCAAACAAACGCTGCGCCTTGCTGGTCCAGGGCACGTGGGCATAGCTGTAAAACGCAATCCGGTCGGGCTTGAGTTCAATCACCTGGTTGATCGTTCGTTCAATACTGTCCAGCGTCTGCAGGGGCAGGCCATAAATCAGGTCAAAGTTCACCGAGGTAAACCCAATGCTCCTTGCAGTTTCTGTGGCCCGCTTCACGTTTTCAAAGGGTTGCAGGCGGTTGATGATGCGCTGCACTTCCGGGTCATTGTCCTGTACGCCATAGCTGATGCGACGAAAACCAGCCGCATACAGCATCTTTAAATGTTCCGGAGTGGTGTTGTTGGGATGCCCCTCAATACTGAACTCGTGTTTGGGATGGATGATGCTGTTTTTAAGAATGATGTTTAAAAGACGCTGCAAATTCTTTGGCGAAAAAAAAGTAGGAGTGCCGCCGCCCAAATGCAGCTCCCTGATCACAGGAGTTTGTTTCATCAGCTTGCGGTACAGGTTCCACTCCTTTTCAATGACCAGCAGATACTCGTCTTCCACTTTATGTTTGGTGGTGATTTTTTTGTTGCAGCCGCAGTAGGTGCAGAGCGATTCGCAAAAAGGCAGGTGGATATAAAGGCTAATGCCGGACACCGCATTTTGCTCCTCAAATTTCTGTTTGAAATTTTCTGTCCATTGTGCTACCTCCAGCCCATCGCTCCAATAGGGAACCGTGGGATAGCTGGTATACCTGGGAACCGGCTGGTTGTATTTTCTGATCAACAAAGGATTCACTACTTCATTTTCCATTTATCAAAAATAGAGCGGTGCCTGGGGCTGAAATATGACCTTTGTTAGAGGATTACAGGAGTTTCATCAGGCCCGGAAGTTTTAACGAATGAATGCCCAATAGCGATCAGAACGCTGAAGAGTGCGACGCAACAGCAGCTCCATAGGTATATAAAAGCCGGGCACATAAATAAACTGTCCATATAGAATAGACTGTTGTCCGGAACAATTTCAACGGCACACTTCCACCGCACTTGGGTTACCTTTGCAGCCTTATGACCGAATTTTCGCACGACAGGATCAAGCCTTTTTCCGAGGAGGGCTCGAAAAAACAACAGGTTGGTGAAATGTTTGACCGCATTGCCCCCCGCTACGATTTCATGAACCGGTTTTTAAGTGTGGGCATTGATAAAATCTGGCGCAAAAAGGCCATCCGGTACTTTAAAAAGGATGCGCCCCAGCATCTTTTGGATGTGGCCACCGGCACGGCCGATATGGCGATCATGGCTGCCCGGCTATTGCAGCCGCAACAAATCACCGGCATTGACATTTCGGAGAAAATGCTGCAAATTGGCCGGGAAAAAATTGCCCGACAAGGTCTTGGAACAAAAATTGAGCTCTACGGCGGCGATGGCGAAACAATAAACTTCCCCGATCATTCGTTTGATGGCGTGATGGTGGCCTTTGGTGTACGCAATTTTGAGAACCTGGAAAAAGGCCTGCAGGAGATTTTTAGGGTGATGAAACCGGGAGCACAGCTGGTGGTTTTGGAATTCAGCAAGCCCCGCCTGCCCGGCATCCGGAATTTGTACAATTTATACATGAGTGTTGTGGCGCCGCAGATGGCTCAGTGGTTCAATCAAAACAAAAAAGCCTATCAGTATTTGAACGAATCGGCCAAGGCCTTTCCTGATCGCCAGTTATTTGTAGATATTTTAAAACAAGCAGGTTATTCCGATACCTCATTTAAACCACTAAGCCTAGGAATATGTTGTATTTACAGCGGACGAAAGCCAGCCATCTGAAAAATCAGGCCCTTTTCTTATTGGTCTTTCTCGCTATTTCGTCTGCATCGTTTGCCCAAAAAATGCTGTACCAGGAGGAGCATGATCTTAAGCCCTATTATTTTGGTATTTCCCTGGGCGTTAGTAAGGCCAGCTTTCACACCCACCTGCATTCCAGCTTTTTGGAGCAGGACAGCATTATGGTGGCCGAACCGCTGAACAACGGCGGCTTCAACCTTGGTTTGCTGGCCACCCTAAGACTGAACAAACGTTTTGAACTTCGCTTCAACCCGCAGTTGATGTTTACCGAACGCAACCTGCACTACCAGCTAAAATACAAGGACCTGGATTATGGCTATGAGGTTTCCAAAAAAGTAGAATCGGTCATCACCACCTTCCCGCTGCACTTCAAGTTCAACTCCGACCGCATCGGCAACTTCCGGGTGTATATGCTGGGC
>JAEVYV010000157.1 GCA_023392575.1 Bacteroidota bacterium
CCCCAAAACCCCAACGAAGTCTACGCCGCGGCCTGGTACAGAACCCGGAGCGCCTGGAATTTTGAAGAAAGCGGTTCAACAAGCGGACTTTACAAAAGCACAGATGGAGGAAACACCTGGACCCTGATTTCCAAACCAGGCTCGGGACTGCCCGCCGGCGCCCATATGGGCCGCATGGGCATAGCCGTGTATCCTAAAAACCCCCAGATCGTATATGCAATTGTAGACAACCAGCAGGCCCGGCCCGACACCGCCAAAAAAGACCCGTTGACCTACGCCCTGGATGATTTGAAAGACCTGTCCATTGAGCAATTTGCCCAGTTGAATGAAAACCGGCTGGACACTTTTTTAAAACGCAACCGCCTGTACCCAAGATACACGGCCAAGCAGGTTAAAGAAATGGTGGCTTCCAATCAACTCAAGCCCACCTCTTTATACGATTACCTCTATGTAAACACCGGTTTTGAAGGCACGCCCATCGGGGCCGAAGTGTACCGCAGCGACGATGGCGGCCAAAGCTGGCGCAAAACGCACCAAAAAGAAATTCCGATCTTCTTTACCTATGGTTATTATTTTGCCAAGATCTACGTGTCGCCCTACAACCCCGACAAAGTCTACGCACTGGGCTTTTCATCGCAGCTTTCCACCGACGGCGGCAAAACCTGGAAAAACATGGACAAGCCAAACGTTCATGCCGACCACCATGCGTTGTGGATCAACCCCAAAAGAGACTCGCATTTGATCAATGGCAACGACGGCGGCGTAAACATCACTTACGACAACGGGGAGAACTGGTTTAAGGCCAACACCCCGCCCGTAGGCCAGTTTTATTCCGTTACCGTGGACAACGCAAGGCCCTACAATGTTTACGGCGGTTTGCAGGACAACGGGGTATGGTACCTGCCTTCGGTGCTGCCCCGTAATTCCTTTGCCAATTCGGGGTTGGGTCTGGCCGATGGCGTGGAGAAAAACATTGGCGGCGGCGACGGCATGCAGGTGCAGGTTGATCCCAGAGACAACCTCACCACCTACTACGGCTCGCAGTTTGGCAATTATGCCCGTACCAACCGCCTGACCAAGGAAGGCACCAAACGCATCACCCCGCGGCACCAGTTGGGTGAAAAGCCCCTGCGCTTTAACTGGCAGGCTCCTATTTTGCTGAGTCCGCACAACAGCGATATTCTTTATTTCGGCAGCAATAAATTTCACCGGTCTTTTAACCAGGGAGACACGATGATTGCCCTGACAGGCGACCTGAGTAAGGGAGGAAGGGAAGGCGATGTGCCTTACGGTACGCTGACCACGATCTCGGAATCGCCCATCCGTTTTGGGCTGATCTATACAGGCACCGATGACGGGAACATCCATGTCACCAAAGACGCCGGAGCCAGCTGGTCCCTGATCAGTGCGCCAAAAAAGAAAGGCTTTAGTCTGCCCCAGGATCTTTGGGTGAGCCGGGTAATTGCCTCGGGGTTTAAAGAAGGCAGAGTATATGCTTCCCTGAACGGCTACCGCAGCGATGATTTTACACCCTATTTGTTTATAAGCGAAGACTACGGCGCCAACTGGACGGCCGTGGGTAAGGACCTGCCCGCAGAACCCATTAATGTGGTCAGGGAAGATCCCAAAAATGAAAACATCATTTACGTGGGCACCGATGGCGGACTTTACGTGAGTTTTAACAAGGGCCAAAGTTTTGTGATGTGGAACGCCGGACTACCCAAGTCTGTCCCCGTGCATGATATAGCCATCCAGGAAAGAGAGAACGAAATTGTATTGGGGACCCACGGAAGAAGTATTTTCATCGCAAAGCTGGACGAAGTGCAAAAAGCAGCGCACTAGTTTTCGGCCGGCGCCAGCCCGTGCCAACCACGCGGCAAGGCACGTTGAATGAAGAAAAGCATTGTAACCAGTTATTCCATACCGTCCCTTGGGGGCGGTATTTTTTTGCAAAGCAGGTAGCCGGAACTGTCATATTTGCGAATCACTTTTCCTGTAGCGGTGCTTAAATAAAAACACCTAAGTTTCTAAAATCCGCGGCAAATTTTTGTCCGCTCTCTCCCGATCATGTAACTTGTTATATGAACAGCCGCTACGTCATTTTTGCGGACGACGATGCCGACGACCTCGAACTGATTACCGGATTCTTTAAACAATACAACAGCGATGTTCACGTATTGGAGTTTAAAGACGGCAGGGAGGTTCTGAAATTCCTGAACGATTTTGCGGTCACCATCCACAAGCCTTTGCTCATTGTTCTGGACATCAACATGCCCCGCATGAACGGCCGGGAAACGCTTATTGCCATCCGGAACCACCCCGGCTTTAAACACACGCCGGTCATCGTTTATACCACCTCTGCCAGCCGGGACGATCAGGAGTTTTGCCAGCAATACCATGCCAGTTGGATCAATAAGCCCTGCACCATCGAAGACGTTAAATCCATTGCCAAAATCATTGCTGATTTTTGTCACGAAACGGCCTGAAACGGATTGGGCCAAACGTGAAGCAACAAGCAATAAATGCAATCCGCCGACCAACGCTTTGCCGGTTGCCTCATTCGGTAGACAAGGTATACCGCCCCAGCATTCCATAGCGGGTTTGGTTTTTACTCTCTTCGGTTTCCACCCCAATGAAGTACTTCTCTTTATTCAAAACCGTACGCACCGATAAGGACAGAGGTTCGCTTATTGTTTTTAAAAACACCCGGTGTTTGTTGTAAATATGAATTTTTAATTTGAGGTTCGCCCCTTCTTCCTGCTCCAGGCATTTTGGATGCACCACCACCGTTGTTGGCTTTTTTATGTCCAGGTAGTAATAATCGATATCGTTATTTGTGTTGATCACCCCTTCAACAGAAGATGTCAGCTTGTCCCGGTTCATCTCTTTATTTTCATCCGGTCTTAAGTCCAGCACGGCAGACAGAACAGCCACATCATCCTGAACCGTTCCACAGCCGGCACTGGTTGGCCCCTTGTGCCAGGTTGTTACGTTGCGGTAATAGCCAATTCCCATGATGGGCGCCCATCCGGTTGGGCCTTCGCCGTAGCCCTCGTTGTATTCCGAAACCATGTTGCAGCCCCCGTCGTACACCGCTTGGTGCTGCAGCCCCAGCGTATGGCCGGCTTCATGCGAGATGGCTTCGGCAATAAACTTTTCATTGTAATGAAGCAAGGTGCTGAATATAAAACAAGGTGTATCATCGCCCCACACAAAAGAGTTTATATACGCCGTGCCGCCTACAACCCCAAACCATTCCCAGTTTTCGGTAATGATCACCCGCACTCTTTTGTACGGATTGGTACGGGCATAGAGGGCTTCGTCGGTAGTGATGGTCACATCAAAGGGAGCAAAGTCCTCGCTGACCCTTTGCAGGATTTTTTCCACTTCTGCCGGCAAAAGGTTGGCGGGAGTTGCATGAACTACATTGCCGCCATTCCATAGGGCATGCCTCCTTTCATGGCCATCAAAATCCAGCAGGATGGTTGCTCTGCTGGTTACCTCCGGTTGCCCCCGCGGTTTTATTTTCAGGCTATAATCGTTCGGCAGGGGCGCTCGTTTGATTTGATTAAACACCTGCAGACCGAAGCGGCAGGTTTCTGGTTTTTGGTCCGCAACTGAATTCAGGCTTAAGCGGGCATTGTCTTTTGACAGCGGCGCATCGGTGTATTTTGTGCAAGACACAATCAACACTCCAAGCACAATTGGCAGAATCCTCATGGTAACTCCTTCGCTTTAACTCCGTGCCTTGCAGCGGAGTTGCTTCCCTTTGAAGTGAACGGTACGTTCAAATGGGATGCCTCTGTTGATTAAATAATGACAGAGTGATAATAAAACTGTGCCATGGGAAACGGACGTTTGCCCCGTTTGTGCGTTCTCACTGTGCTACAAAAATTGTGGAACGGAAACAACAGGTCCACAAGGCCTTCACACATGTGGGTTCTGCTTTTCCGCCAAACCGTGCGGCTGATTACTAAAAAACCTTGAACCGCTCAAAGCAGGCTTTTTCCAACTCTTCCCGGTCATCGGGATGAGCAATATTGATCAGCGCCTTGGCCCTTTGCCTTAGATTTTTTCCAAACAGATAAGCAATGCCGTATTCGGTCACTACGTAGTGAACGTGTGCCCGGGTGGTCACCACACCGGCGCCGGGTTTTAAAAAAGGCACAATGCGGGCTATGCCCTTGGCGGTTCGTGAGGGAAGAGCGATGATGGGTTTACCGCCCTCGCTCAGGGCGGCGCCCCGCATAAAATCCATCTGCCCGCCAACACCGGAAAACTGGTAGGTACCGATCGAATCGGAACAAACCTGGCCGGTAATGTCAATTTCAATGGCGCTGTTGATGGCCACCATTTTATTGTTGCGCCGGATGACGTGGGGGTCGTTTACATAATCTATGTCCAGGAACTGAAAAGCCGGGTTGTCATCTACATAATCATACAAGCGCCGGGTTCCCAAGGCAAAGCCGGCCACGGCCTTGTTTGGATGAATGCGTTTGTATTTATTGTTG
>JAEVYV010000172.1 GCA_023392575.1 Bacteroidota bacterium
CCGTTGTTGGTGCAGCCCCGGCACAAGGCTTGGTGGAACACCAACAACGGCGTAATTATTTACAATAATCCCAAAAGCTTTCGGGATTTAGTAGTCAGCCTGCTTTTTTTTAATTCGGAGATTGGACATATCTTTCAATCTTTCAACTACATACCCCAAACTATCTGGAATGATGAAAAAACTGACTCCGCTTTTCATGGCGATAATCGCTTTAGTATGGCTAAACCCTGCTTTGGCTCAAACTACTGCATACACAGTCATTGCTAACCCCGGAGAAAACGCTTCGAACGAGATCCGGCTCAACTGGCATACAGATTTAGGTAGTGGCGAGTCATATATTACCTATACGAAGAAATCTGACAAAAATTGGAAAAAAGCTACCACGGTTCGTGCTGATCAGGCTATATGCACAGTCTTCGATAGCATTTATTCAAAAAAAGCCAATGGTGAAAATTTCTACGAAAATGCCAGGTTTATTCGAAATACCATCGCTTTGCAAGGACTTCAGGAGGGCAAGGAGTATAAGTATAAACTCTCTTCAGCAATGCCCTATTCTAATGAAAACAGCGAAATTCGCTATTTTCAAACAGCTCCAAAATCCGGAAAATGGAATATGGGGATCATTTCCGACATGCACGTTTACGCTCCCTTGCCTGACAGACAAAAGGTGGCCATGAAGATGATTCAGCAGCTGGAAAAACAGAACAAAAAGCCCTTCAATATGATGCTCCATGTTGGAGATATATCTGCCTGGGGTGGTAGTTATTCGTTCTGGCCTACCTTGTACGCAGACTCTACTTTCAGGAAATACGTATGGGCGGGCGTCAACGGAAACCATGAGAATATGACCCGGCAAAATGCACAAAGCAACGAGTTTTTCCGGAACGTGAACAACAATCCGATCAATGGTTACGCGGGAGAAATCGGAGTGTCATATTATTTTATTTACGGCGATGCCCTATTCGTTATGCTCAACAACGAGGCAATGAAAAGCGAGGATGGACTGGCACAGGCGCAGGATTGGACGAGGGAAGTAATCAAAAACAATCCGGCAAAATACGTCATTGTCGTATCGCATTACCAATGGTTTATGGGGAACGACGGCAGGAGTTCGCAATACAACCGATGGAAAGAGCTATTTGACGAATACGGTGTCGACCTTGCCATCAGCGGCAACAACCACATCTACGTACGTACAAATGCCTTATACGGTGACCAGGAGACGGATGGCTCAAGAGGAACCGTGTATATACAAACACCTTCCTCGGATAACGAAAGAGGACAATCCTATGGCGAACTGCTATACAACAACGATCTTATCAAGTTCCGTTGGTCTGAAGGAAGCAAAACTGTTGGAGCCCTAATCATGAAAGCCGACAAAAAGCGCTTAACCCTGACACTTTATGACCGAAATGGCAGCCCAATCGATCAAGTATCGGTCAAATCAAAAGCAGATAAATTCAAGACAAGACCAAACAAAAATGGAACTGCCTACATCTACCCAAGCTTTGAAAGCTATAAACAATGACTCACTGTCAAGAGGCATGCTTCCCAGACTGAATAACGGCAGCTTACATCGGTTTGCTACTATGCTGGCTGACGGAATAAGCCATCAACAGCAAATCGCTTATCAGCTTTGGTACAGTGCGACTTCATTCTATTGCTCTTTATTCTTAAATTCAACTTCAGTAATTCTAATCGACTTCAGTTGCCGGGCTGGACGAACAATGAATACCAGCACAGCAAGCAAGCCGTCAACGTTGAGCATCACTTTTTGAAAAGACCCTGCTTCATGAAAATTCTTTTTTTATCGGTTCTTTGCTGTTACGGCTTTACACTTTATGGACAGGTTGATCTTGCTAAACCATTTAAGGACTGCAACATCAATGGCAGCACCATTATCTATGATTACCGCAACCAAAACTGGTATATCAGCGATACAACAGATGCACAAAAAGAAACCTTACCTGCGTCAACATTTAAGATCATCAATTTACTTATTGCGCTGCAAACAGGCGCTGTTAAAGACGAGAATGCCATTGTAAAATGGCCGGGAAAAACAGATACGACTCTTTATGGCTACAGACCAGAAATCTACAGGGACATGACAGTAAAAGAGGCGTTTGAAGTATCTGCCGGCTGGGTTTTTATCGAACTTGCGAAAAAAATTGGAAAAGAAAAATACTTGCACTACTTGAAGAAGTGCGGTTATGGCAATTTGAATGTAACCGAACAGGGCACGGACTTTTGGAACTTTGGAGCTTTTGCCATTTCGCCCAAAAATCAGGTTGATTTCCTGGTGAATGTTTACAACAACGAGGTTCCTTTTTCAAAAAGGAACATAGATATTTTGAAAAAAGTGATGATCACCGAAAGCACGGATGCTTATACGATTCGGTCAAAAACCGGCTGGACAAGATGGGGAGGCAACGACACGGGATGGTGGGTTGGTTATGTAACGAATAAAAACAACGTTTACTTTTTTGCTACACGAATTATTAAACGGCGCTCAGACGTAAATCCCGACTTTGGAAACTGCAGAAAAAACATTACGAAAACAATTCTTAAGCAGCTCAAGGCAATCAACTAAAGCAAACGCACAACAGGGTTTTGCCAAAAGCTCGTTACCTCCGTTATGAAATATCCACTTTATTTTCTTTTTTCTTTTCTATTCATGGGTTGCAAGGAAAATTCATCAAATAATTCAACCCTGGCCGGAACACATAATAGCAATCGGGATTCGCATTTAACCAATCAGGGTATTGACTCATTTGCTATGAGCAAGGTACATGCTAAAGAAGCAGAACTTTTAAGCGATTCTGTTTCTATTTATAGATATGGATTACTGGATACACTTAGAGAAGATGTAAACTGTGATGGGTTTTTAGACCAGGTATATTTTTCCCGGGAAAAGTCCACGCGGCACATCATTCTGTTTGATGGCAAAAGCAGGAAGCGGCAGACTTTCGGACTTGATTTGAAGGTGAATGGCGAACCGGGAGCCGATTATAGTTGGGTCGACTTCTGGGGGATAACAAAGGATACGTCCACTTGGGAGATGGTAATAGAGGATGGCGAAATTGCTGGTTCCAGAACGGTTAGCTTAGGCTGTCCTTCAATTGCCTTGCGGAAAGAAGAAGTTGGAGGAGGCATCATAACTTTTACGAAGTCTGGATTTGCCTGGGTACAGCAAGCCGATTAGCACCGCTTTGGACTGACAGGCGCTTGCCCATATACCGGCTGACAAAAAATCATTCGGCATTTGTTCTTTGCTATGGTTTTGAATAACTTACCGGGCAGACGAATCATGAACTTCCGGTGCAGCGGCAAGCCGTTAACCATTGGGTGCAACAAGACCCCATATACTCATTGGCGAATAATTTTTCCGTCTTCCATCTCTATCATTCTATTGGTGTGTGCCGCAAATTCCGGGTCGTGCGTTACGATGAACAATGTTTGCTGAAACCGATCGCATAATTCTTTAAAAATATCAAACACCACCTGGCCGTTTTTTTTATCCAGGTTGCCGGTGGGCTCGTCGCCCATAATGATCAAGGGATCGTTGATCAAAGCTCGTGCAATGGCCACCCGCTGCCTTTCCC
>JAEVYV010000185.1 GCA_023392575.1 Bacteroidota bacterium
CCGTTATCCTCTGCACCGGTACGAAAGGGCGGCCAAGATTTTAAAAGAGCTGAGGAGCATTAAAACCAAGTACGAAATTGAAGTAACCCAAATTGCCATCAACATTACCCACAATGCTTTTGTTCGGGTAATGAAGTTTGTCAAGCCCGGGGTGATGGAATACGAAATTGAAGCCGAGATCGTGCATTCGTTTTTATCGCAGCGGGCAACCGGCGAGGCTTACGGAAGCATTATTGCCAGCGGTGATCGGGCCCGAACCCTGCACTATGTGTCCAACAACCAGGAGTGTAAAGACGGCGAACTGATATTGATGGATTTTGGCGCCTCATACGGCGGCTACAATGCCGATTTAACCCGAACCATTCCAGTGAACGGAAAGTTCAATCGCCGCCAAAAACAAGTTTACAATGCTTGCTTGCACTTACACGAGTATTGCAAAAGCCTTTTAAAGCCGGGAATCACCATTGTTGATTACACCGAAAAAGTAGGCGAGGAAGCAACCCAACAGTTTTTAAAGATCGGGTTGTTGAAAAAATCCGATGTCAAAAATGAAGATCCGGAAAACCGGGCTTACCGTAAATATTTGTACCACGGCATTTCCCACCACCTGGGTCTGGATGTGCACGACTTGGGCACCAGAACCGAACCCATTAAAGAAGGGATGCTGTTTACCATAGAACCCGGTATTTATATTGAGGAAGAGCAAATGGGCATACGCATCGAAAACAACGTGTGGATCACCCGCAACGGAAACAAGGATCTGTTTGCCGGCATACCCATTACCGTGGAAGAAATTGAAGCCGCCATGAAGAAATAACATACCCGGCCCTTTCACCAAGGGCTTTCTTTTATATTTGCTGAATTACCAAACATTGCCTTAGGCCGCATCAGGAATGAAACACATACCCAACATTTTCACGTTAATCAATTTGCTCTTTGGTTGCATTGCCATTGTGCTCATTCTGCAAACCGGCGAAACCATTGTGGTGCTGGACCAGATGGGGGCTTCGCAGGTTATGCTTCCGGAAAAGATCTGGCTGGGCTCTCTTTTTATTTTTGCCGCGGCGGTTGTTGATTTTTTTGATGGGTTTCTGGCCCGCCTGCTAAAGGCCGATTCCGAAAAAGGCAAGCAGCTCGATTCGTTGTGCGATGTGGTGAGCTTTGGGGTGGCGCCGGGCATGATCCTGTTTCAGCTTTTGCGCATTGGCTATGCCCGGGAGGAAAACGGTTTGGAGGTGTCCATGCTTGCGCTGTTGCCGGCCTTTATTTTTTCCTGTGCTGTGGCCTGGCGGCTGGCCAAGTTCAACGTCAGCACCAATCAAACTTATAATTTCTTGGGCGTGCCCTGTCCGGCGGCCGGATTGCTGATCGCCTCCTTTCCCCTCATCATTTGGTATCAGTACTTTGGTGTACAGCAATACTTCATTAATGTATGGTTGTTGTATGCCGTTATTTTGATCACCAGCTACCTGATGGTGAGCAACCATCGCTTCCTGGCCTTTAAGTTTGCCGACTATTCTCTACAAAACAACTTGCCCAAGTACCTTCTTCTTATTCTTTCCCTGGTTTGCATCCTTGTTTTAAAGTGGCTGGCGGCGCCGGTGGTGTTTATCCTCTATGTGATTTTTTCAGTCTTTGCCAAAGAGCCTGATTCCCTTTCCAGGGATGCGGACAAAACCACGCTGGATGTTACCGTGTAAATCCGGCAATGAAAAGCGGTAAAGTTGCTCCAATGCTTGCTTCGTCGGTTCTCTTTAAGCGAACTCCGAACTTCAGGTCCTAAACCTCGAACTTTTCCTTAGGTTTGCGCATAAATTTTCAGAAAAATGAAGTTCTCCGTTCAGGTTAAAGTAATGCCGTTAAAAGAGTTGTTGGATCCCCAGGGAAAAGCCGTGATGACGGGCCTTGGAAATTTGGGTTTGCAGAAGATCGAAGACGTGCGCATTGGTAAGAATATTTCGTTGCAAATAGAAGCCGCTTCGGAAGCAGAAGCCAAGCAACTGGCCGAAGAAGCAAGTAAGAAATTGTTGGCCAATCCGGTGATGGAATATTTTGAAATTTCAGTGGCCGCCTCTAATTCCTAAACAGAGGTTGTCTGGCTCTGAAAGATGAATCATTCTTTCTTATTTAAGTATTTTGTTTGCTAATGAGTAGTGCAAAGGATAAGGATAACCCTGAACTAAGCCTCTCCGCCGACCGGCGGAGGGCGGGGGGCTTGTACCTTGTTCCCACCCCTATCGGCAATTTAAAAGACATCACGCTTCGGGCATTGGAAGTGCTGCAGCAGGTAGATCTCATTCTGGCAGAAGATACAAGAACAACGTCCAAGCTCCTGAATCATTTTCAGATTCAAAAGCCGCTTTCGCCTTATCATCAGCATAACGAGCATAAAATACTGCAGCACTTAATCGACCAGTTGCTGGCGGGCAAGGTGATGGCCGTGGTTACGGATGCCGGCACACCGGGTATTTCCGATCCGGCTTTTTTGCTGGTTCGGGAGTGTATCAAAAACAACATCAGGGTAGAAACACTGCCCGGCGCTACCGCTTTTGTGCCGGCCCTGGTGAACAGCGGGCTAACCACCAACCGCTTTGCTTTCGAGGGCTTTCTTCCCCTCAAAAAAGGCCGGCATACCCTGCTGACCAAACTGGCCGAAGAAGAACGGACATTGATCTTCTATGAATCGCCCCTGCGGCTGGTCAAAACCTTGGCCGACCTGATGCAATACTTTGGCCCGGAGCGGCTATGCTGCGTGAGCCGTGAGCTGACCAAAATGTTCGAGGAGAACGCCCGGGGCAGTTTGCAGGAAGTACATGATTATTTCCGGCAAAAAACTGTTAAAGGCGAGATTGTGCTGGTGGTGCAGGGAAAGGAATCCTGATTTTGGGCTTTCGGAAAGCGCTATTTCCCGATATTTACGGTTAACGGTCTTATGATCCTCTATTTGAAAAGCATTAAAGAATAATCATAATGATGAAAACGACTCTTTCGCTCTTTTTGATGTTCCTGTCCTTTTCTGTTTTTGCACAGCCCGACCGGTGGCAGCAACGGGTAAAGTACACCATGAACATCGACATGAATGTGCAGACCAATCAGTACAAAGGCAAACAAACCGTGGAGTACTGGAACAATTCTCCCGATACCCTGCACCGGGTTTTCTTTCACCTGTACTGGAACGCCTTTCAGCCCGGAAGCATGATGGACGTACGCAGCAGAAGACAAGGCAGCATCATATTAGGTAACCGAAACGGAAGGGAAGTTGCAGACTGGGATCCCCGTGTACGGGACCGCATTGCCAACCTGAAGCCCGATGAAATTGGTTACGAAAATGTTTCTTCCATAAAAATGAATGGGCGTGTGCAAAAAACAAAACTGCACGAAACCATTCTGGAGGTGGTTTTGGATAAACCCATTCTTCCCAAATCAAAAGTTGTTTTTGACATGGACTGGGAAGCGCAGGTGCCTTTGCAGGTGCGCCGCAGCGGCCGCGATAATCCGGACACCAAGGTGCGCTATACCATGACGCAGTGGTATCCCAAACTGGTGGAATACGACTATGAGGGCTGGCATCCCACGCCCTACGTGGGCCGTGAGTTTTACGGCGTGTGGGGCGACTACGACGTAACGATCAACATTGACAAAAATTATATCATTGGCGGCACGGGCTACCTGCAAAATCCTAACTCCATTGGCTATGGCTACGAAGAGAAGGGAGCCAAAGTAACCCGGCCGGCCGGGGAGAAATTAACCTGGAAGTTTGTGGCCCCCAACGTGCATGATTTTGCCTGGGCGGCAGACCCCGAATACAAGCACCTGAAACGGCAGATCAGCGGCGGCCCCACCATTCATGTGCTGTACAAAAACCCCGGGAACGATCCGGAAGAGGACGCCAAGTGGAAAGACATGGCCGATGCTGCGGTGGTGGTGTATCCTTTCATTAAAAAGAATTTTGGCGAATACCCCTACAAGCAGTATTCGTTTGTACACGGCGGCGACGGGGGCATGGAGTACCCGATGGCTACCATGCTGGTCAGCTCCAGCCTGGGCACGGCATTTCACGAGTGGATGCACAGCTGGTACCAAATGATGCTGGGCACCAACGAGTCTTTGTATGCCTGGATGGACGAAGGTTTTACCGAATACGCTACCAACCTGGTAGAAGAATATTACCGCGAGCAGGTAACCCGGAAACGGCTGGCCAATAACCCGGCGGAATTGAGAAAGTCGGATTCCCTGGCCTTGAATGCAAAGCCCCTGTATCAAGCACCTAATTACAATGGTTATCTTTCCCTGGCAAGAAGTGGAAAAGAAGAGCCCATGACAACGCATGCCGATCATTACAACACCAATTACGCCTACAGCAATGCGGCTTATTCAAAAGGCGCCGTGTTTGTGGAGCAACTGGGATACATTGTCGGCGCCCCTACCCGGGACAAGATTTTACTGGAATACTACCGGCAGTGGCGTTTCAAGCACCCCAACGCCAACGACTTTATTCGCATTGCTGAAAAACTAAGCGGCATGCAACTGGACTGGTACAAAGAATACTGGGTGAATACCACCAAAACCATTGACTACAGCATTGACAGTTTGTGGGAAGCCAATGGCACCAACATCCGCCTGCGCAATATCGGCTTGGTCCCCATGCCCGTTGATGTAAAACTTACGTTTAAGGACGGCAGCAGCGAGTGGCATTATGTGCCCATGTATTTGATGTTTGGTGAGAAACCGGCCGAAGAGGGACAAGCACCGCGAAAAGTGTACGAAGCCTGGAAATGGACGCATCCGACCTATGAAATTAAAACGGATCGAAAGCTTACCGATATCACTTCTGTGGAAATTGATCCTTCGTACCGGATGGCCGATATCGACAGAAAAAATAACAGGTTGGAGCTGAAGTGGTAGTATCTGAATCAGGTGTCTGAACCGGGATTTGGGTAGATTTTTAGGATTAACAGGAAATAAAAAGAGCCTTCCATTGTTGAAGGCTCTTCGTTTTATGGAGAAAGTTTTCATCTCCTCATTAATCCTATCAATCTACCCCAATTCCCGTTCCGACTATTTAGTCACGTACAACAAATACTTTTCTTTAAAGTATTCCTCCGAAAACAAGCTGTTGATCTCCACCATTTTTGGCCGGGCGCCGCTTTCAAAGATCTCCTGGGCCAGGTCGCCGCCTTTTAAGCAGATGAGCCCCGATTGATAAATTTTTTCCACATTGTTTGCTGACAACTGCTTGTAGCTGGTATTTTTTAGTAGGGGCCTGCTCCATTGCAAAAGGTCTTTCAGCGGGGCCACCGCACGGCTTACGGCAAAATCAAATTTGCGGTTCTTGATTTCTTCGGCCCGGCTGTGTTGGGTGGTAACATTGGTGAGGCCAATGGCTTCTTTTACGGCGTCAATGATCTTTAGTTTTTTTGCAATGCTGTCCACCAAGTGAAATTGGACTTCCGGAAAGAATATGGCCAGCGGAACGCCGGGAAATCCACCTCCGGTACCAATATCAACAATCTCTGTTCCGGCCGGAAAATCAAATACGGCAGCAATGCTCAGGGAGTGCAACACATGTTTTTCGTACAGGCTGTCAATATCCTTTCGGGAAATGACATTAATCTTTGCATTCCATTCTTTGTATAATCCTTCGAGTGCCTTGAACTGTTCTATTTGCTTTGGTGTAAAATCAGAAAAGTATTTCAAAAGGATGTCCCCCTGCCCCCCCGGAAGGGGGAAATCTGGGGTTGAACTGTCTTTATTTAATTCAGCGTTGTTCATTGTTGTAAAAGAGAATGCAAAGGAACTGAATATTTGGGAGAGCTGGAATTAGTAGTGTTGTTTAAACAATGCTGAATAAAGAACAAGGCGTTGAAGTGAGTGACACAACAAAAGCCTCATAGTAGAAAAGCTGCAGACTACCTAATTATCAACTTTATTCTAAGTGCTGATTGAGAGCAATAAAATCTCTTTGACCTAAATCTCTTCAGGGAGACAGAGGGAGATTTAATTCCACGTTTTTTTGGGTTTTCGCCACAGCGCTGGTGCAAAAATGAGGTAGTACACAAACATCCAAATATCCCAAAACAAAAACCAGGAGAACAGGTCGCCTTCGTTCAAGCGCTTCATGGCCTTGTTCCAAATGATGGCCTGGGTAAGCAGGCGTACCCCCAGGGGAATGAGGCTCCACCGCCAGTCAAAAAATACCGCCGAGGCGATAAAAAGAGGGTAGAAGACAAAAAACGAAAACGTGTACAGCCCCAGTAAAAATTTGTGGACGGGCTTGTAAAATTTCCCGGTAGAATAGTGCCGGTTTTTTTGGCGCATCCAATCCTTCCAGGTTTGTTTGGGTTTGGATAAAGTAAATGCTTCGGGGTCGAGCACTACCGCGGTGTTGGTTTTGGTGGCAACCTTGTTGATGAACAAATCGTCGTCGCCACTGGGTATATGGTTGATGGAGGTAAATCCTTTATTGCGGAAAAACAGGTTCTTTTTATAGGCCAGGTTTCTTCCCACGCCCATGTACGGCTTGCCCGCCAGGGCATAGCCAAAATACTGCAGGGCGGTATGAAAGGTTTCAAAACGGATAACCTTATTCAGAAAACCAGGCATTTTTTGATAAGCGCCATAACCCAACGCCACTTCAACGCCATTGGCAAAGGCGTCCTGCATTTTGTGCATCCAGTGTTCGCTGGCCGGAACGCAATCGGCATCGGTCAGCAAAACAATTTCATGCTTGGCTTCTTTAATACCAATGGACAGGGGGAATTTTTTGCCGGCAATCATTTTAGCCTCCTGCGTCAAATCAACGATCTGCAGTTTTTTAAAGGTTTTTTGGAGCTCGGCCAGTACATATTTGGAATCGTCTACCGAATTGTCGTTCACTACAATCACCTCGTTGGTGGTGGCATACTGCTGCACCAATACCCCCGGCAGGTTGCGGGCAAGGTTCTCGTCCTCGTCCCTGGCGCAGATCACCACCGATACCGGATGCTGCTGTGAGTGATCCTTCTCCCGGGATTTATAAAAAGCTACCCGGCTAAAGAAAAAAAGATAATAAAAAAGTTGCACGGCGGCCACCGCTGCAAAAGCATAAAAAATAAAGACTTCCCATCCCATAAGCTGCCTGCGAAGATAAGCACGCCTGCGATTGCAAGCGCAGTCTAGGTTTCACAAAATTGCCATAATTCTTTCTGCCCTTATCTTGCAGCCCAATTTTTTGTCGTTTTATGCCTGCTTTAGCTTTTGATTTATTGAAGACAGACGATCGTAGCGCAGCCCGTGCCGGAAAGATCATCACCGACCACGGGGTGATTGAAACGCCCATTTTTATGCCGG